>DASTAW010000014.1 GCA_035712365.1 Terriglobia bacterium | reverse complement strand
GTTATGCGTAAACTGCTTCACGCCATCTTCGGCATGTTCAAACACCAAGCCGCCTTCGACGGCCACAAGCTGTACCCGCTCCCCGCAGCGCAAATTTCCACAGCAGAGGCCGCCGCCTAATGCAAAAAAGAAAAGATTCCTTCACCTTCAAAAGAAAAAATACCCTTGAAATTCAAGAGAGAATCTACCCGTTCCCCCCAAAATGCAATGCCCTCTCCCTTGGGGAAAGGGTGCCGGAGCTACGACGGCGGGTGAGGGGTCACTTACTTCGGCGGTCTTTATCCCGCACCCTCTCTGCCGCCGCTTCGCGCACTTTACGGACAAATCTTTCCGGGTCCTCGGTCACCAACCCATTCGGCAGCCGGAGCACGCGCACACCAAGCTTTCCAAGGTACGCATCCTTCGCCGCGTCCTTTCTCATCCGGCTGGGCTGCGAGTGGACGCCTCCGTCGAGTTCCACGGCCACGCGGAGTTCGCAGCAGTAAAAATCGACAACGTAATTCTCGATGGGATGCTGCCGCCTGAATTTCAGGCCCAGCCGCCGGTCACGCAGCAGATGCCAGGCGTGCCTTTCGGCTTCTGTCTGCGCGTGCCGCAATTCGCGAACGCGCTGGGTGCTGATTCGCACGGTTGAAATGACCCCTCACCCGCCCCGGTCCCGCAAGGCGGGACGGGGCACCCTCTCCCCTCGGAGAGGGCTCAGCCTTCAAATATCCATTGGCTGACGCCGGCATTGTAACCGCAGCGACTCGGAAAAGCGACCCGCCCAAAAGAAACAAGGCCCTCTACCCTGGGGAGAGGGTGTCACGACCTGGCGTGACGGGTGAGGGGTCACTCCCTCCAAAAAATGAAAGCCCTCTACCCCGGGGAGAGGGTGGCGGAGGTACGACTCCCTCGTAGAAATTAAGGCCCTCTCCAAGGGGAGAGGGTGCCGGAGGTACGACGGCAGGTGAGGGGTGTTTTCTTCATCTGTTGGCTCGCAAATCCCCGCGCGCAAAAAGCCCACTGAGCTAACCCGGTGCTTTGGCTAGCCCCTACGCCGCCCACATACGGACTAGGCTGGCAACAAATGCATAGATCAGAATCCCGGCACCTGACAGACCGGTTAACGCGCTCAGCGGAAAAGTGACTTTCCATAATGACAGCAACGGCCTTACCGACCTTGACATCTTGTCCTTATGTGCCAATAAGGCTGCGGACACGTTTATGCCAGGCTTGCTCAAGGTGTTCGCAAAGTCTACCGAAAGGTAGGATGAGATCATGGTTTCGCAGATTTCGTACAGGACAAACAGGACCAGCGAGAACGTCACTAGCAGCGCTGAACCCACAAGCAATTTAGGTGAAAGGTAACCCTTTGTGCCCGACCACGCGGCGAAAAAGCCACCGTATCCCAGGCCCATTATGACTTTCGTGTACGTCGTCGCCTTGTCATACATCGTCTTTTGAAAATCAATCAATTCCGGTGGGACAATTGGTGGGCGTGACGTAGGTTCTACCGGTGGCATGAATGGGCCCCCATCTAGTCTGAGTTCAGATTTGTATAGCGTCACGCGTCACGGATGGTCGCATTGTCGCTTCTGCGATCTCGCGAAGCGAGAGACACGCTTTTGAGCTCCATATCCGTCGGCCCCTCTTGACTGTGGAAGTTGGCGACTACCAAGCGGTTGTGGTGCCGGGGCTGGCGCAGAGGCTGCTTTTTAGGCTATACGATTTCCGTAGGCTTTGGTAGCGCAGAGTTGTTCTCTAACTCTGCGGCCTGCGGTACCAATCCCGCGGGTGGCGCAGGCACTCACCTTGTGCTGTCTCTGCCGTACGCCTACGCGCTGGCGTCCTCCTTGATCTTGACGATCAACACCCCCGCGCCTCGAAATCGCTTCTGGCCGCTCCCTCCGTCTAGGGCTGTCAACAAAGCGACGTATCGTCTGCCTTTGTCCAACTCCGGCGCCATGATGGCCGCTTCATCTCTCGGAATAAATCCCAGCATTTCGCCGTTCTGTCTTAGAACCTGAACCGCATTCTTGTCATGACGATGGTTTGGCTGTCTCCGTAATTCGAGGAGCTCGGGAACCTTGCACCGTGCGAGTATTTCTTGGCGGCTGGTCCCATCGTCATTTTGGTGAGAAACGCCCGCGACCCTGACAATATAGTGATCCTCCATTTCGAGCTGGGCCAGCTCCGGCGGTAGGATTTCGCCCAGAGCGACCTTCGTGGAGGAATAACCACCTTGAACGGAGGGGGCCGGGCGCGCGCCTCTCACCTTTGAATAAATCCACAAAAGCAGAATGGCCAAAAATATGACACCGAGGATTTCCAAACCTGCACCTCCTCATCCGGCCCAGCCAGCGCGGCGATCAATCACTTACTCTTGCTCTGATACTCGTCTTTCATTCCTGCCTTGGCTTCGAGGGCGGGCAGAGGCGTGAGCACTTGTCGCCTTGTAGCGGCGGGTTTAGCCTGCCACGATGGCGACGTAAAGTCGCCGCTACGAAAATGCTCGATCACCCGTCGCGGCTCTGCGCGACACCCTCTCCGTTCGGAGAGAGCTGGCTAAATTTGCGGCACAGCGCGTTATGGTCGAGCTGAAGCACGGCCCTCCTGAAAACACCTCTCCCCGATCGCGATGCGCGGCCACCCTCCGTGGGATTTCAAATTCAAGATTTAAGATTCCAGAACAAAGAGCCGGCGGCAATGAAGATTGAAGCCCGGCCATCCTGGAGCCACGGCGAGCGGTCGCGACACGCCTATATACACCCGGAGGTGGCACAGATGCAAGCGAAGAAGCAGCGGATAGTGGATAGTGGTTGGTGATTAGTGGAAAGGCGTGAAAAGATCCCTCAGCCGGTCAAAAAGCTGTGAAGAATGGTAAGTGATGAGTGATGGGCCGGAAAGATGAGAAACCTGCCTCACCTTATCCGTGGCACAGGCACTCTTGCCTGTGTCTTTATCCCATCCTCACAGCCAGGAGTGGCTGTGCTACTTTCTGTGTTCATCCATCCCACGCTCACAGCCAGGAGCGGCTGTGCTACTTTCTGGCGCTCGACCACTGCCACTCTTCAGGCTTTGCGGCCAGTCCGGCTGCAACAGGGTTCCATTCGATATAGGCTCGAACCCGCTCAAATTCGCTGTCGTCTCGTACCTAATGATCAAAGGATTCGTTCTGCCAGAAGGGCTGGCCCTGGTGTCCGAGCACCGCGTTTGCGTCACGCGCGGAGACGCCTTTGATTCCCCTGGTGATGCGGGCCAGCGGAACAAGCGGGACAAGGAGCGCATGAACGTGGTTCGGCATGACCACATAAGCGTAGGGTTTGTAATGCCCCAACTGCTCGCCGCGATGGATGGCCAGCTCGACGTACCGGGCAATCCTGGCGTCCCGGAGCCAGACCGGACCGACAAGGCCCTTGTCAAGCTCAGCGTCCCACCGGCGAAACCTTTTCCCTGCTTCAGTGATGCCACCCTTTGTGGCACCGGCGCTCGTGGCACCGGCACTCCTGCCGGTGGTCTGGATAACACGAGACTTGGTGACACCCGCGCTTGCAATTCTGCCGGCGGCCTGGATTGACCTGGGCAGTGACCCAAACAGCCTCCAAGTCAGAAAAATAGCTTTACCTTCAGGATGCCAGTGTGGAAGGTTGCGGCGATAGAAAGTCATTGCGCTATATCCGTAGCCGTAGTACAGGCACTCTTGCCTGTGTCTTTATTCGATCCTAACATCCCACAGCCAGGAGTGGCTGTGCTACGTTTCGTGTTTATCCCACGCCCACAGCCAGGAGCGGCTGTGCTACTTTGCGGCAAACCATAGCATAAAAGCAGTGGTTAGTGATGAGTGGTTAGTGTATGGTGGATTGAACATTGAGGGAGGAATGAGATTTAACAAGCGACGAGGGCTGACAATTTACCTCCCCATCACTGTGCTGATGGGGTGTGGGCTGGCGATTGGGCAGCAGGCGGCGGGCGGCGCGGGGCAGGGGTGGCCGGTGGCGGGGCATGATCCGGGAGCGAGGCGGTATTCGCCGCTCCGCCAGATCAATCGCGCGAACGTGCAGCGCCTCGAGCGAACTTGGACCTACGAGGTCCCCACCACGCCGAACAGTTGGCTGCAGGCTTTTGAGAGCACGCCGCTGATGGTGGACGGCGCGCTCTATTTCGCCACCCAGACGGGAATGGCCATCTCGCTCGATGCCGAAACGGGCAAGCAGCTCTGGACGTTTAATCCTTACGGGGCCGCCAGCGGCAAGGTGCGTCCGCTGCCCAATCGCGGCATGGCTTACTGGAAAGGGAAATCTTCCGAAACCTGCGACGGCCGCCGCGACGGCGATGACCGCCGGATTTTCTACGCCACTCCTGACGACCGCCTGTTCGCGCTGGACCCGGCCACCGGCAAACCCTGCAAAGAGTTTGGCCAGTCTGGTTCGATCAATCTTCGAGACGGCGTGGCGACGAAATATCCGGAGCGCCAATATGACCTGACGTCGCCGCCGGTGATTTACAAGGACCTGATTATCACGGGGTCGGAGTTGCAGGAGTTTCCGTCAAAGGGCAACAGCGGAGCGGTGCGCGCCTTCAACGTGCACACCGGCAAGCTGGCGTGGACGTTCAACACCATTCCGCAGCCCGGCGAACCGGGGCACGACACCTGGCAGGGAGACAGTTGGAAGGACCGCTCGGGCGTGAACGCGTGGCCGCCCTTGAGCGTTGACATTGAGAACGGACTTGTCTTCCTGCCCGTCGGCTCGCCTTCGTATGATTTTTACGGCGCTGACCGGAAGGGAAACACGCTTTACGGGAATTCGCTGGTGGCGGTGAAGGCGGACACCGGAAAACTGGCCTGGTACCATCAGCTTGTTCATCACGACATCTGGGACATGGACGTGGGCTCGCAGCCGTCGCTGGTTGCCATTCATCGCGATGGCAAGCAGGTTCCCGCCGTCGTTGTGGTGGGCAAAACGGGACTCGTTTTTGTGTTCAACCGGCTGACCGGCAAGCCGCTCTACCCGATTGAAGAACGCAGCGTGCCGCAAAGCAAAGTGCCCGGCGAAGCCACCTCGCCCACGCAGCCGTTTCCGACGGCCATCCCGCCGCTGGCGAAAATCCTGGTGACGCGCGATGACATCACGAGCGTCACGCCTGAGTCGCGCAAATACTGCATGGAAAATTTCGGGTCGGCCCTCCCGGGGCGAATTTTCAATCCCTGGGGCCTCGATACTACGGTGATTATTCCGGGAACCATGGGAGGCACCGACTGGGGCGGCGTTTCGTTCGATCCCTCGACAGGCTACATGTACGCCAATGCGACGAACCTGGGCTCGGTGGGGATGATGAAGAAGCAGCCCGCAGGCTCTCCTGAAGCGTATGAGCGGACCAGCAAATGGGGCTCCTACGCGCGCTTTGAAGATGACAACCATTATCCCTGCCAGCAGCCGCCCTGGGGAACCATGAACGCCGTCAACTTGAACACCGGTAAGATTGCCTGGAGCGTGACGCTGGGAGTTGTGGATGCTCTCGCGGCCAAGGGCGTTCCCCAAACTGGCATCTACAACCTGGGCGGCTCGATTGTCACCGCCGGCGGCGTGGTGTTCATCGCCGCCACAGCCGACCGCCGCTTCAGAGCGTTTGACGCGCAGAACGGGAAACAACTGTGGGTGAGCAAACTTGAAGCCAACGGCTACGCAACGCCGCTGACGTATATGGGAAAGAAAACCGGGAAGCAGTTTGTGGTGCTGGCGGTCGGGCCGAGTTCGCGCTTCAGCACCGGCGCGTCGGCTCCCACCGTGGTTGCGGCCTATACGCTTTTTCCCAAAGGCCAAACCAGCCCGGCGCAGGCAAAGCTGCAACCCCAGACACGGCTACCGGTTGAGCTGGGAGTGGTCCCGGGAGGCGTGGGAAGCGAACCGGTTGACATCATGCCGCAGCCTGCGGCGCCGGTGCAGCCCATTCCCTTCAGCCACAAGGCGCATTCAAACGCCGGTCTCCCGTGCGAGAGTTGCCACCGGCTGGCACAAGACGGCAAGCAGATGCAGATTCCCAATGCGAACTACTGCATGGGTTGCCACCAAGGGATAGCCACGGAGCGTCCGGCCATCCAGAAGCTCGCCAGCCTGCAAAAGGCGGGAGGCAGCATTCCGTGGGTGCGCGTCTATCACCTGCCGGACTTCGTTTTCTTCAGCCATCAGAAACACCTTGACGCCAAAGTGGACTGCGCGGTGTGCCACGGCGTGGTGCGCGGCATGGACGCCATGCGGCAGGCGAAAGACGTCTCCATGATGAGCTGCGTCAATTGCCACAATCTGCGCAAAGCCACGGTTTCCTGCGGCCAGTGCCACAACATCGGGTATTAAGAAATGACGCTCGATCGCCGCGGGCAAATTGAATCTCGTCTCATCGATCACTGACCGGCATATTTGGCTACTGCAAAAGCTCGCGGATGTAGGCGTCGTCCTGCGCCTGGGCCAGGTCGGTGGTGTCGCCGAGAACGTACCGATACTCGTAGCCCGCGCCAAGCGGGACGACGCGGCGGAGCCAGTTGGTGGGGTCGGTCCACATCACCTGCCGTTTCCCCATGGCGGTTACGAGATCGTTCAGGTCCCAATGGAGAATAAAACCGGGGATGACCGCGTCCCAAAGGTCGGCGGCCATGGTGTTGTCGAGCGCCGAGCGCAGACTCGAAGGCGTCCGGTCAATCCAGATTTTGCCGATGCGCGGATCGGCGGCGGCGGCGAGCAGCAGCCAGATGCCGCTTACGCCGCGGGCGGCGGCGCGAATCGAACCGGGACCGACATCCGAGCGCGCCGCCAATAGATCAACGCCGCGCAGAATGTCGTGCGCGCGCATGGCCGGCAGATCGAGGCCGATCAGGTTGGCCTGCACGTCGGCGACATAATCTCCGGCAAACGGCCCCTCGTGGATTTCCATCTGTGATCGACGTGGCTCCATCTCGAGCACCACGCGGCCGGCTTTGGCCATGTGTTCCGCGATGGTGGCCGTCGGCATCAGGCCAAACATGTTGCCGCCGCTGAGCACCAATACGGCGGGCTTTTTTCCGGGAGACGAAGGGATGCGCAAAGTGGCGCGGAGCCAGATGCCTGGCACGCTCTCAAATTTGATGCGCTCCTTTTGACCGGCGGCATCACTCGATTGATCGAGAATTTGGATTTTTGGCGCGGAGCGATCGGTGGGAATCTTGAGTTCGCGCAGCTTCGCCAGCAACTCAGCCGCGGTTCCGGCACGTTTGCGCGCCTTAAATTCAGCGCGAAGCACTTGGTAGAGCTTCCGGCTGCCCGGCTCATTCTCAACGTTGCCGCTGGCCGTTACCTGAAGCTGATGGTTGGTATACATTTCGACCGGCTGTTCGTGGAAATCACCCTGCCCGTTCTTGAGGTAGCGAATCATCCACTGGTAGACGGCTTCCCGCGCCTCGAGCGGCATGCCGTGCGGTCCCTGCCCCACCGTAAATCCAACCTTGTCCTGCCCGCCGTAAAGCGCGTACCAGTTTCGGGCCTCATCATAGACCAGCCGCACGCCCTGGTGGCTGAAGTGGTATTCATCATGTTCGGTTGATTGCAGCAGCCACGGCGTTGGTGCGGGGAGCTCCACGAAATCGGCGGTGTCCAGGCCGCTCGCGAGAAAGCGCGGCAACACCATTTCCACGTCAGGACCCGAGGTGGCAAACAACGTCTGAAAAGAACTGGGATAGCAGGCCGGAATCACCACTTTGACCCGCGGGTCGAGGCCGCCGAGGAACGTGGTCAACGCGCCGCCGCCCGAGCAGCCTGCGGCGCCGAGGCGCGAGGCGTCCACATCAGGCCGGCTGGAAAGATAGTCGAGCGACCGCATCGCGTCAAAGATGAAGTATCGGGCCAAACCCTCGCCAATCAATTGCGCTTGCGCGCCCATCTGGATGTGCTCAGGAACAGACCAGCCGGCGAGCGGCGCGTCGAGCTGTGGGCTGTACGTTTGCTCGCGTTCGCCCTGCCCGATGGGATCGAAACACAAAGCCACAAAGCCCTTCATCGCCAGGTTCGCGGCCATCCGCTGGTCTTCCGGTTTCCCCTCCTGCGTGTGGCCGGCCTGCAGCAGCACGGCAGGATAACGGCCCGGCTGGTTCGGCCGGTAGACATTGGCCGTGACGTAAAGACCCGGCAGACTCTGGTAGATCACCTTTTCGACGGTGTAAGAATTGTTACGAAGCTGGCCGGTAAACCTCGCGTTCAACGGACCGCGGTAATCGGGCAGGCCGCCCATGTCGTCCAGCATCTGCTTGCGCACCCACCGTTTTCGGCTCTCCGCCTGCGCTTTCGTGCGGATCCCGCGGATTAATTCCGCTCGCTGCTGGAGTTGCTGCTGGGCAATTCGGTTCATCCACTCTACGAGCGCATCGCGGGGCTTATCCTGCGCCGAGAGCGAAGGAACACACAGGAAGAGGACAAGCACAAGCGACACCACCGGATTCTTGTTCAGGTTTACAGTCGCGGAGTTATCGATGGCGCGCGGCATCTCGCAAGCTTCCAATACTGAGACCCGACAGTCTGTCGCTGTAGCGGCGGCTTTACGCCGCCAACCCAGATTGAAAGCGCGGACTCTCTGGCGGGGTAAACCCGCCGCGCTACGCCCTCACTGCGGGATATTTCGACAGCCCAAGAATCCTATGCCGGGCGGGGGCGTGAGTCAATGTGCCACCGTTGGCGGATTGTCGTCCGGTCGGCGAAGTGTTATGGTCAGTGGCCTGGACGTAAACACAAATCTGATTTCTGCCAGGGAGTGTGCCATGGCCGGTGAAGATCGAGGCAACGGTTGTTTCCAGTTTCGGCGTGCCAATGTTTACCTGCTGCTGGCGGTGTGCGTTGCGCTCAGCCCGGGGTGCGAAAAGAAGGCGCCCTCGGGACCGACGATTGCCGTGCCCACTTTCATCCGATCGTTCGCGGCTGCCGGCCACGAGTACCACTACACGGTGGTGGGCAAAGATCCCGCGCAGGGCGGAACACTCACCATTCCGACTGTGGTAGTGCCGGTGTCGCTGGTTTTTGACGCGCCAGCGGGCAAGGCGGGGAAGAAGGTGGAAATCAGCGCGGCCGACGACGTGCAAAAGGTGGCGCAGTCTCCTATTTTCCAAAAGTATGCATTCGCAACCGGCGACACGCAGTACGGCGACGCCGTCCAGCGCGCGCAGTTTTACAACGAAGCCTCGGCGAAGGACTGGCACACGATGCTGGGACAGCCTCGCGTCACTTCTTCGTTGCGGATCACGATTCCGCCCGCCAACGGATACCTGCTGACATCAAAGAAGACCGGAAATTTGCTGGCCATTGTGGACCTCGATTTCGTCCAGAAAGAATTGTTCAACGATCTCGCGAAAATGCAGGCCAGGCCGGACGAACTGGTAATTGCTTTGACGAAGAACACAGAGTTCTACGAATTGAACGATGCGACGGTTTGCTGCACCTGGGGCGCCCACGGAGCGCAGTCCGATGCTTCGTCCAAGGCGCTTCAACCGTTTGTTCTGAGCACGTATCTCGACCCGGGCGTCGTGCCGGATTACGACGACATCCAGCCGCTCACCCAGCAGCTTGCCGCGTGGATGAATGACCCCTTGCACGGCCAGCAGGAGAATACTTTCCCGGCATGGCAGAAACCGGTTGCGAAAGGAGGCTGCGGAGGGCAAGGGATCGGCACGCACTATAGGTTTGCGCTGCCCACCGACGGCGTTTCGGAATCGAATGCGACCGTGGTGAAGACCGAGGCGGGCGAGTATCACCTGGAGAACGTCGCCCTGCTGCCGTGGTATGCGCAAAATGCCCATCCCGATAGCTACCAGGGCGCCTACAGCTTTCCTGATACCGGCGTGCTGAAAGCTGCCGCCGAACCTTGCGCGCCGCGCGGGCAGCGGCTGGAGGCCACGCCGACCGCATCGCCAGCGCCGAACCCGCACGCGCCCAACGGCCACCAGTTGATCGGCTACTGGGTGGGATATTCGCGTTCGAAGACAATTCCGTTGCGCGACGTTTCACCGCAATGGGACATCATTATCGTGGCCTTTGCCGCGCCGGTTAAAGGCTCAACCAGCACGCTGCAATTCGAAACGCCCGCCGGCTATACGAAAGAGCAGTTCAGGGATGAGATCGCCGCCATGAAGCGCAAGGGGAAAAAGATTCTTATCTCGCTCGGTGGCGGCGGCCAGGTGGTAAAGCTGGACAGGGCGGAAGACCTGAAGAATTTTGTGGAGAGCGTCGGGGCCGTGGTTGCGGACTACGGTTTTGACGGCGTCGATCTCGATCTCGAGACGCCATCGCTGATTCTGGATGCGGGCGATACGGACTTCCGCAAGCCGACGACGCCGTGCGTGGTGAATTTGATCGAGGCCATGCGGCAGCTTCGCAATCGCTTTGGACCGAAGTTTATGCTGGCAGAGGTCCCCGAGGGTCCGCAGGTTCCGGCGGGGTACGTGGCGTATGCGGGGCAGTTCGGCTCATTCCTGCCGGTGATTTATGCCACGCGCAACATGCTGTCGTTCGTTGACGTGCAGGATTACAATACGCCGCCGCTCGAGGGAATGGACGGAAACTACTACATGCCGGAAACGGCCGACTATTATGTGGCGATGACGGAGATGCTGGTCCACGGCTTCCATGTCGGACGAAATTCCAGGTCCTACTTCCCGCCGCTCGCGCCCGAGAAGGTGGCGGTCGGGTTTCTGGTGGGTCGCTCGAAGCTGAGCGAAATCGAGAAGTCCGTGAAGTATCTGATCACCGGCAAGCCTTTCGGGGGCGAGTACAGCCTGCAGCGCAACGGCGGCTATCGCAATTTCAATGGCGTCATGTTCTGGAACATCCAGGCGGACCGGGGAGACAATTATCAGATGTCGAATGCCCTCGGCCCGCTGCTCCACAGCCTGCCGCGGCGGTAGTTGCAGTCCGGGGCGAGTGAACGTCGCGATCAGGCGAAACTTTCAGGCCGCAGTTGCATCTAACAGTTTGCCAACAAAGGCTTTTGCTCGTGTCATCCTGAGCGCGTTCGTCCTCAATTTGAGAACGGCCCTGAGCGAACTGCGGTGATCCTTCTCCCGCGCCGCGGGATCAGGATGACAGGCGAACGTGCTCAGCATGACAAATCGGCATTTTTCAGCGCGGCCAAGGGCGGACCTGCGGGCCCGTTGCGCGCGGGTTCTCTTGCTATACTGAAAAGATGGGGACGAAATCCGGGCCTCATCGGGCTGCTGATTGCTGACTGCTGACTGCTCTCGCCACCGTTTCATACCGGAGGGTTGAGAAAGGGAAATATTAGCCGCATGAGCGCTGACGAAAATCCTGACAATCCGCTTGAAAGCCTCCTGCGGGAGCGCATTGTGGTGCTCGACGGGGCCATGGGTACCATGATTCAGGCGCACAACCTCGCCGAGGCGGACTATCGCGGCGCTGAGTTTGCCGGCCATTCGCGCGACCTGCGGCTGAACAACGACGTACTCTGCATCACGCAGCCGCACATCATCGAAGACATTCACCGGCAGTATCTTGAAGCGGGCGCGGACATTATTGAGACGAACACCTTTAACTCAAACGCCATTTCGATGGCGGAGTATGGACTTGAGAATCACATCCACGAGTTGAACACTGCCGCCGCGGCGGTGGCGAGGCGCGCGGTGGGAAAATTCACCGCAGAGAACCCGGATCGCCGCTGCTTCGTGGCCGGTTCGATGGGCCCCACCAGCCGGACAGCTTCCGTCTCGCAGAACGTTTCGAGTCCTGCCGACCGTGGCACCAACTTCGAGCAGTTGCGGGCTGTTTACTACGAGCAGGCGCGCGCGCTGGTGGAAGGCGGCGTTGATCTGCTGCTGCTCGAGACGATCTTTGACACGCTGAATGCCAAGGCGGCGCTGTTTGCGGTCGAGCAGTACTTCGAGGAATCGGGGCGGCGCGTGCCGGTGATGGTTTCGGTGACCATTGTGGACCAGAGCGGTCGCACTCTTTCAGGGCAGACCATCCAATCCTTCTGGATTTCCGTTTCGCACATTCCGATGCTCAGCGTGGGCATCAACTGCGCGCTGGGAGCAAAGCAGATGCGGCCCTACCTCGAAGAGCTTTCGCAGATTGCGCCGGTCTACATCAGTTGCTATCCGAATGCCGGCCTGCCGAATGCCTTTGGCGGATTTGACGAGACGCCGGAGAGCATGGCGCGGGACCTAGGCGAGTTTGCCAGGAACGGCTGGCTGAACATCGTCGGAGGATGCTGCGGCACCACTCCCGCGCACATCCGGGCCATTGCTGCGGCCGTGCGCGGCGCCGAGCCTCACCGCCTGGTGCAGCCGGACCATGCCACGCGGCTCAGCGGCCTTGAGCCGCTCACCTTCCGTCCCGACATGAACTTTGTGAACGTCGGCGAGCGCACCAACGTGACGGGCTCGCCGAAATTTGCCAAGCTCATTCTGAACGGCGAGTTCGAAGAGGCGCTGACCGTGGCGCGTCAGCAGGTGGACGCCGGTGCGCAGATTATCGACATCAACATGGACGAGGGCATGCTGGAATCGGAACAGGCGATGACCACCTTCCTGAATTATGTGGCTTCCGAGCCGGACATTGCGCGCGTGCCCATCATGGTTGACAGTTCCAAGTGGAGTGTGATTGAGGCGGGCCTGCGCGCCGTGCAGGGCAAGGGCGTGGTGAATTCCATCAGCCTGAAAGAAGGCGAAGAGGTCTTCAAGCGCCACGCGCGCCTGGTGCGCCGCTACGGCGCGGCGGTAGTTGTGATGGCCTTCGACGAACGCGGCCAGGCGGACACTACGGAGCGGAAGGTTGAAATCTGCACGCGGGCTTACCGCATTCTGACGCAGGAAGTGGGCTTTCCGCCCGAAGACATCATTTTCGATCCCAACATCCTCACCATCGCCACAGGCATGGAGGAGCACGCCAATTACGCGGTGAATTACATCGAGGCCACGCGCCGGATCAAAGAGACGCTGCCGCACGCCAAGGTGAGCGGAGGCGTCAGCAATCTTTCATTTTCATTTCGCGGCAACAATGTTGTGCGCGAGGCGATGCACACGGCGTTTCTCTATCATGCCATCCACGCCGGCATGGATATGGGCATCGTCAATGCGGGCCAGTTGGGCATCTACGAGGAGATCCCCAAAGACCTTCTTGGGCTGGTGGAGGACGTGATCTTCAACCGGCGCACGGACGCAACCGAGCGGCTGCTCGCTTTTGCCGACTCCGTCAAGCAGAGCGGCAGGAAGGAAGTTGAGGAAGACGCCTGGCGCAAAGGGACGGTGGACGAACGCCTGGCGCACGCACTCGTCAAGGGAATTGTGGATTACATCGAAGCCGATACGGAAGAGGCCCGCATCAAATACGGCCGGCCGCTGGCGGTGATCGAAGGGCCGCTGATGGCGGGCATGAACGTGGTGGGCGACCTGTTCGGCTCCGGCCGGATGTTTCTGCCGCAGGTGGTGAAGAGCGCGCGCGTGATGAAGAAGTCGGTGGCGTACCTGCTGCCCTATCTCGAGGCCGAAAAGCGCCTGACCGGGGGCGCGAAGGCCGCCGGGAAGATTGTGATGGCCACCGTGAAGGGCGACGTACACGACATCGGCAAGAACATCGTGGGGGTGGTGCTGGGCTGCAACAATTACGAGGTGGTGGACCTGGGCGTCATGGCGCCGAGCGAGAAAATCCTGAAGACGGCGCGCGACACGGGCGCCGACATGATCGGCCTGAGCGGCCTGATTACGCCCTCGCTCGACGAGATGGTACACGTGGCCAGGGAAATGGAGCGCGAAGGTTTTGACATTCCGCTGCTGATCGGCGGCGCGACCACCAGCCGCGCTCACACGGCTGTGAAGATTGCCCCTGCTTACTCGCAGCCGGTTGTCCACGTGCTGGATGCGTCGCGCGCCGTTGGCGTGGTGGGACGCCTGTCAAGCGCGGAGCTGAAGCCGGCGCTTGTAAAGGAGAACCAGGGCTCGCAGGAAAAGCTGAGGGAAGCTCACGGAGCGCCAAAATCGCAAAAACTGCGGACGCTCGACGAGGCGCGCCGGCGGCGATTGCAATTCGACTGGTCTCGCTATAGCCCGCCGCGGCCTTCGTTCACCGGGATTCGCGTGTGCAATCCCGTGCCGCTCGAGGAGATCGTTCCTTACATCGATTGGACGCCCTTCTTCCACGTGTGGGAGCTGCGCGGCATCTACCCACGGATTTTCGACCAACCCGAGGTGGGCGCGAAGGCGAGGGAATTGTTTGACGACGCAGAGAAACTTCTCGATTGTATTGTTGACGGGAAGCTGCTGGAAGCGCGCACGGTGGTGGGCTTCTTTCCGGCCGCGGGCGTTGGCGATGATATTGAGGTGTACGAAGACGAAGCGCGCACGGGAGTCAGGGCAACTTTCCACACACTGCGCCAGCAGATGGAGAAGCCCGACGGCGAGCCGGACCTTGCCCTGGCGGACTTCATTGCGCCGCGCGACACCGGCCTTGCGGACTACCTGGGGGCCTTTGCGGTAACGGCGGGCATCCACATCGAGCGGCTGGTGGAACGGTTCGAAAAAGAAAACGACGACTACAACGCCATTATGACGAAGGCACTGGCGGACCGCCTGGCCGAGGCTTTGGCCGAGCTCACGCACAAACGCGCCCGGGACGCATGGGGCTACGGGTGCAAAGAGAACTTGAATCACGATGACCTTATCCACGAAAAATACCGCGGCATTCGTCCGGCCCCGGGCTACCCCGCCCAACCCGACCACACGGAAAAGCGCGCCCTGTTCGATCTGCTGCAAGCCGAGCGGGACGCGGGCGTGCGGCTCACTGAGAGTTTTGCGATGTATCCTGCCGCCTCGGTCAGCGGCCTGTATTTTTCACACCCCGAATCGCGGTATTTTGCCGTGGGCAAGATCGGGCGCGACCAGGCGCTTGATTACCAGCGTCGCAAGGCCATGGACCTGCCGACCCTTGAGCGATGGCTGGGCCCCTACCTCAACTACGATCCCGCAAAGTAAGCGCGCCCCGTCATTCCGAGGGCGGGTACTCTCCCGGCAGAGGAATCTGCTTCAGCGCCAGAGCAAAAGCAGATTCCTCTGCCGCGTTGCGGGATCGGAATGACGGCGTCACGCCGTGTTGTAACAAGTTATTGGGGCGCCACCGTAAAATGCTTCCCGGCCTCACGGTCGCTTGAACTAAAATCCCCAGAGACAGAAGCGGCGTCCGGAGCCACATCAAGTGGTTGACATCCGGACGCCGCGTTACCTGCAAGACTTTCTTTACCTTCCTGCTACGTCACGGACAGGTCGATCGTCGCGGTCCTGACAACAGCCGAGTTGGAGCCAAGCGTGCCATTGATGGTGATGATGTAATTTCCGGTTGTCGATCCGGTGGCCGTCGGAGTACTCCGGCAGGACACCAGGAAGGTCTCGCACACAATCAGCAGGCAGAGCGTCGAGACCTGAACCAGCACCCACCGCCTTCCAGCCAGACGCGGGAAGCGATTGCGGCGGCGGCGCAAGACAACCAGTCCCGCCAGGACAACCACGAGGAGGAACACCATCAGGGGCGGGACCATGCCCGGCGGAACAGCCGGTGGCGGTGGAACGCCGGCATTCTTGGTGGTCTGCAAACTCAGTGTGACTGTGGCAGCTCCGCCGCTTGGAGTCACCGAGGAGTGTGAGAAGGTACAGGTTGCCCCAGGAGGCATGCCGTTTCCGCAGGCAAGCTGCACCTGACTGTTGAACCCGTTGATGGGGTTCACCGCAATGGTGTAGGTTGCCGCAGATCCCGCGACGATGGTGTTGAGCGCCGGTGAGGCTGAGAGCGCATAATCAGCAAACAGCAGGTTCAGATTGACCGCGGCGGCCTGCGATCCGCTGGTGCCGGTCACGGCAAAAACGAAGGGATTGGCCATCGAGGCCGTGAGTCCGCTGACCGTCAGAGTGCTGGTTTGCCCCGCAAAAATATTTGCCGGATTGAAGGAACATGACAGGCCGCCCGGGCAGGCGAGAGTAATGCTTCCGGTAAAGCTGCTGGGTCCTGCGGCCGCGACGGTGAATGTCGTAGAGCCGCTTCCGATGAGGGTGGTGACGTTTGGCGACGGCGAAGACATCGTAAACTGCGCGACGCCCGTTCCCGAAAGCACCACGGATTGAGGGCTCCCTGCCGCGTTGTCGCTGATGGACAGACTGCCACCCCGGGCGCCGGACACGGTGGGGGAAAAGGTGACGCTGGCCGTGCAGCTTTGGCCAACATTCAGGACGTTGGTGGTGCAAGTGTTCGTCGATGAGAAATCACCACCGGCACTGATGCCGGTGAAAGTCAGGGTTTGCGTACCCGTATTTGTAATCGTCACGCTCTGAGCGGTACTGACAGCGCCCACGGTCACGTTGCCGAAAGAAAGGCTCGAAGGGGTCACGGTGACCGCGGTCGCCGAACTGACGCCGGCGCCTTTAACGCTGATGGTATGCGGGCTTCCTGCCGCGCTGTCGGTTATGCTGAAGGTCCCGGTCTTGGCAGCCGCTGAACCCGGAGTGAACGTGATGTTGATGTTGCAGGCGCCGCCGCTCGCGGCCACGGTCCCAACGCAATTGTCCGTCTCGGCGAAATCGGTGGTGCCGCCCGTGTCCGTTTCGGTAAAGGTGATCTGGGTGATATTCAGGGGCGCAGTGCCTTCGTTGGTGACGGCGACGGTTTTGATGGCGCTGCGGACGTTCAAAGTCTGGTTCCCGAAGTCGACCAACTGAGGCACAACCGAAATGCCCGCGGCGTTGTCGGGCTTAATCTCGGCGACGAAGGCATTGCCGGCAACGCCCGTCAGGCTGGCCTGAAACGCTCCCGCGCTCGCGGGGAAGTTGGTAGAGGCAGTGGTTCCGGTGATGTAAGGGATGCCCGTGGGGCCGAGGGCAATCGCCTGGCCAAAATCAGCGCCACTCCCTCCCAGGTAGGTTGACTCGATCAACGCGGTAGCCGCGGGGTTCAGCTCCGAGACAAAGGCGTCGGAGCAGGCGGAGGCGCCGCAAGAACTGCCTCCGGAAATTCCCAGGGTGCTCTGGATGGGGCTAAAAAGTGGAAAGTCGGTCGGGCTCGAGTTTGTAAAACCTGTTATAAAAGCATCCCCGGAAGAGTCCACGGCGATGCCATTGGCCTGGTCGACGCCCGAACCCCCGAGCAGCGTGGAGTAGACAAGGGTTGGCCCCGCGGGATTGATCTTTGCGACGAAAGCGTCAGATTGTCCGTGGTTGGCTCCCTGAAACACGCCAACGGTGGTGGGAAAGTTATTTGATTGCGCCCCGCCGGCGATATAGATGTTTCCACTTGAGTCCAACGCCAGCCCGAAGGCGCGGTCGTCTCCGCTTCCTCCCAGGTAGGTGGAAAAAGTGATCGCCGAACCGGCCGAGTTCAGTTCGGTAACAAACGCGTTCACCGTTCCGAGGTTGGAGCCTTGCACAGGCCCCTGGATCGGGAAATCGTTGGAGAATGTGTATCCTGCCACGTAAGCGTTCCCGGAACCATCAACCTTGATGCTCTGGCCGACATCCGCCTTCGCCCCACCCAGGTAAGTGGAATACAGGAGGGCGGTGCCGGTAAAGTTCACTTTGGCAATGAAGGCGTCTGAGGATCCCGCATTCGTGTTGTGTGCTGGCAAAGGATTCAAGGTGGGGAAATTTGGCGACTGCGTGGAGCCTGTAACGTAGGCATTATTTGAGGAATCGACTGCGATGCCCTGGCCGGCGTCGTCCCCGGAGCCGCCCAGGTAAGAGGAATAAACCAGTCCGGCGCCCGTGCTGTTCAACTCGGCCACGAAAGCGTCGCTGCCGCCTCCGGGAACCGTCTGAAATGCTCCGGTGGTGGTTGTAAAGTCCGAAGAATTTGTGCTTCCGGTGACATAGGCATCGCCGCCGGCGTCAACCGCGATGGCATTGCCGGAGTCTGTCCCGCTCCCGCCCAGAAACGTCGAGTACACGCGCTGCGGCGTGGATGATGAGCTGGATGCTGTTCCGACCGGGTTCAGTTTCACGACGAAAGCGTCGCCACCGCCCCCAAAAGCTCCGCTCTGCGAGCCTGTCGAAGTGGGGAAATTGGCAGAGTTTGAAATTCCAGTGATATACGCGTCGCCAGCGGAATCGACGGCAATGCCGTATCCAATATCGCCGCCGCTGCCTCCGAAGTAGGTGGAATAGGCAAGGACCGGGTCAATCACCAGTTGCTGGCGATGGTCATAGGCCCCAAGCCTCAGCCCGACCTCGTTGCCGGCCCTCAGCACGTAACTAACCGGCACCTCATTCTTTCCCTGATAGGCGCGCGGTTTCCGGAGTTGGACCTCTCCTCCATCGACCTTCAGGGCGAGATTTCCGGAGCGGTCCAGGCGCAAGCCGTCTACACCCGCGAGCCCGATGCGGACCAGGTTGGGGTCCGAACCCGCGGACACCACGAAATCGTTTTCCAGTTGCCCCTCGTTGCCGTGATAAACAAGATCGATGCCGGGATACACCTGGTGGTACCGGACGCTTGCATAATTGGGAATCCCGGTGTGCCATCGGCTAGGATCGTTCCCCAGGAAGTAGTTACTGGTCCCCGGCAGCAAGTCCTGGCCGGTAACAGGCGCGGCAGGCGCGGAGCCCAACAGCCGGAAGCGCACGACCGCGGAGGAGGCAGGGTGTTTTGCCGCGCGGCCGGATTTCCCAGAGCTTAGGGAGAGTACGGCCTCATGCCCGGTCAGAAACAACGTGTAGTTCTGCCCACGCGCAAGGAACTTAACCCGCGAGTCGGTCTGCCCGTGGTTGGCCTCAAAGCTGAGTGGAAGCTGGGCGTAGCGGCTGCTCCAGGCTTTCGGATTGCGGGCATCGCGAGGAGAAGGTCCCTGCGTCTTGCTCAGCGCCAGACCCAGGCCGATGAGTGCGAGGCCAAAGATGCTGAGCCCCGCAAGGCGCCGCCCCCGAAGAACTGCCCATCGGGCTTTGCTGGGCCCCCTCCCGGTAGAACATTTCGATTTCACACTGTTCTCCTTGAACATACTGGAATTCTCCCCTGCAGCTCCGAAAGTTCTCTCAGGCGTGTCATGGCCTGAATCGCCGGCGACCGCGGTCCCGTCCTCGCCCCATCAAGGCGCGACGGCCAGGTTCACCGTCGCCGCTCTCTTAATACTGCCATCGCTTCCCAGCGTACCCACGAGGGTAATCTTGTAGGTATTCGCCGGAGTGCCCGTTGTCACGGGAGTTGTCTTGGGGCCGACAAAAGTGTCATTGCAGGCCGTCGAGAGAGCACCCACCGATACCGCCATGGCAAGCACGGCAACTCCGGCCCAAAGCCTTGCTGGTGTTTGGCCCGACCGGCGGCGCCTGCCCAGGGCAAAGGCAGCAGCAAAAATCATAAAGAGTGCCAGAACACAACTCCACCAGCGGAAATTCACGGGTCCCCACGGGGGCGTCCCTCCCGGCGGCCGCGGCGCGACCTGGGTGGGCGTCTCAGCGGTCGTCTGGACGGTCACAGTCGCAGTAACCGGGCTTGACCCGCCCAGGGTCAGGCCCGGCGGAGAATAGGTGCAGGTAGTTTGCGGCGGCAGGTTCGCGCAGCCGAGCAGCACCACCTGGTTGAACCCGTTGATCGGCGTCACAGTAACCGTATAGGTTGTGGCATCGCCGGCAGTCACCGTGCGAAGCGCCGGCGAAGGCGGCGTTTGCGACAGCGTGAAGTCCGCAAGGAAGACGGTCAAGGCCACGGTTGTGTCCTGGCCGCTGCTGGTACCCTTAACCGAAAAATCAAAGGGGTTCGCCGTGGTTGCCGACAAGCCGCTGACAGTGACCGTGCTCGACTGCCCCGCATAGATGGACGTAGGATTAAAGGCGCATGTCCCAGTCGTGCAAGCGAGGTTGATCGCGCCCTGGAAGGTGCTGGGGGCCGCAGCGGTGACCGTGAACGTGGCCGACTTTGTCCCTATCAGCACCACGCTTGACCTCACATTGGAAGAGAGCGTAAACACCGCGTTGCCGGTCCCGGTCAGCGACACTCCCTGCGGGTTGTTGTTGGCATCGTCGTCGATGGTCAGCGATCCTGTGCGGCTTCCCGTGGATGCCGGGGTAAAGGTGACACTGATGCTGCACGTGGCGCCCACGTTGAGCACGGTGGGCAGGGTCCCGCAGGAATTGGTTTGCGCAAAGTCTCCGCTGGTCGTGATGTTGCTGATGTTGATGGCTGTATTGCCCGTGTTGGTCAGTTGGACGGTCTGTGCAGGGCTGGCCTGCCCCACCGTCTGCGCAGCAAAGGTAAGAGACGTTGGGGTGATCGACAGGGTGCCCGCGGATGTGACACCGCCCCCGGTGACCGTAATGGCCTGAGGGCTTCCGGCAGCATTGTCCGTGATGGTGATCTGGTCTGTTACGGAGCCCGTTTGAGTGGGCGTGAAGGTCACCTGAATTGAGCACGTTCCGCCGCCGGCTGGAACAACGGACCCGCAATCATTGGTCTGGGTGAACTGGCCGGTGGCTGAAATGCTGGTGATGCCCAGCGGCGCGCTCCCGGCGTTGACCAGCGTCACCGTCTGCGGGCTGCTGGCGTGGAGGATCACCTGGTTGCCAAAGTTCAGGGTCTGGGGGCTGAGGGCTGCGGCCGGTGCATCCTGAGGGCTGACTTTGGCGATGAAGACGTTGTTGCTTTGATTTGTTCCCGTATAAGTTGACTGGGGCGCTCCTGCAATGACGGGAAAGTTGGTAGAACTCGTGCTGCCGGTCAGGTAGGCTGCCCCTGAAGGGTCGGTTGCGATGGCTTGCCCAAGGTCCGTGGCGCTTCCTCCAAGGAAGGTGGAAAAGACTACATTGCCGGAGGGACCGAGTTCCGTGATAAAGGCGTCCGCGCAGGGAGTCGTGCCGCACGAACTGGCTCCGGAAACGCCCAGGACCCGTTGCAGGGCGTTGGTCAAAGGCAAGTCGCTTGACTGCGTAAAGCCGGTGATGAAGGCGTCCCCCGACGAGTCGAGAGCTATTGAATTCCCCTGGTCCAAACCGCTGCCGCCCAGGAAGGTCGAGTAGACCATCTGCGTTCCGCCGGGGGCGAGCTTGGTGACAAAGGCATCCGTTCCCCCGCCATAAGCCGCCTGAGACGCCCCGTTGGTCACCGGGAAACTGCTCGACGAAGTTTTGCCGGTCACGTAGATGCTGCCAGCCGAATCGATGGCAATGGATTGAGCGCTTTCGTCCGCGCTTCCGCCCAGATAGGTTGAGAACACCAGCGAGGAGGTCGCGGGATTGATCTCAGTCACAAAAGCGTCCGAGGCCCCCGACAGGGAGGATTGCAAGGCGTTTTGCGTAGGGAAAGTGTTTAAAGAGAATGTGTAGCCAGCCACATAGGCGTTCCCCGAACCGTCCAGCGCAATGGCCAGCGCCTCATCCGCGCCGCTCCCGCCGAGGTATGTCGAGTAGAGCAGGGAGGCGCCGGTCGGATCGAACTCCGCGACAAAGGCGTCCGAGCCGCCGTCATTTCCCACCTGGAGCGGATTCACCGTGGGAAAATTTGTTGATTGAGTCGAACCGGTGATAAACGCGTCGCCCGAGGCATCCACGGCTATTCCTCGCCCGTAATCGATGCCGCCGCCGCCGAGATAAGTCGAGTAAACCAGGCTGGCGCCCGTTGGGTCCAGCTTGGTAACGAAAGCATCCGTGCTTCCGGCATTGCTTGTCTTGTAGGCCCCCGAAGTGGTCGGGAAATCGGTGGACGTGGTGTAACCGGCCAAATAGGCATTCCCCGAGGAATCAATCGCAATGCTGGTTGCCCGGTCCAGGTTACCTCCGCCGAGAAATACCGAATACAGAAAAGCGGACCCCGAGGGATTGAGCTTGGCCACAAAGATGTCCTTGCCTCCGCCGAGGTTAGCCTGTCCGCCCGTCTTGGGGAAATTGACCGACGCCGTCGTGCCTGTTACAAAGGCGTCTCCCGCGGCATCAACTGCGATCCCGAGCCCATCATCCCCGCCACTTCCTCCGAGATAGGTCGAATATGACAGTACAGGGTCAATGACAAGTTCCTCGTGGTGATTGTAGGGGCCAACGGCAAATCCAACGCTGTTCTCCGCCTGGAGCGCGTAGCGCACTGCAACCTCCCGGCGATTGGCTCCGTTGCCCTGATAGGCACGAGGCCGCCGAAAATAAACTTCCCCGTCGCTCACCGTGAGCACCAGGTCCCCGGAGGCGTTGAAGCGCACCTTCCTGGCGCCTTCCACAGCCAGCCGGACCAGCTTTGGGTCAGATCCCGGGGCTAGTATGAAATCGTTTTCTAGCTGTCCCTGGCGGCCATAGTAGGCGAGATCAATACCGGGATAAATCTGGCGATAGCGGACGCGGGCGTAGTTGGGGACATTGGTAACCCACTTCCCAGGGTCGTTTCCAAGGAAGTAGCTGGTGTTCCCCGGAAGCCGCTCCGAGGCCGTAATCCTGGCCCGATGGTTTGCCCCCAGCAGTTTCAGGCGAAGCACGTCGGCTGTCCCCGGCGATGCCGCTTCCGCCTGATCGTTCTTAAACCCTGAAGCCGTCGCCCCGACTGCTGGATTGTCTGGCATGAATTTCGTGAATTGCAGAATGGCATCGGCCTGAGTAAGAAAAAGCGTAAACCCCTGGCCGCGAGCGAGGTATCGGGCCTGCGGGCTTACCTGGCCTCTGTTGACCTCAAAGCTGAGGGGAAGGCGGCCATACGAAACGGCTTGCCTGGCCTGAAGGCCCGCGGCGGGCTGCAAACGGACCTGGGCCTTCTCCTGGCCATGGCTCGATGACCAGGTCGCGAGCCCGATGAAGATGGATGTCAGGAGGCAGACGACCGTGTTCCTTTTCAAAATCTTCTTTCCCTTCGCTCCAGAAAAGTTCGCTGGGTTCGCCTGTTCGAATTCAGGCGGCCGCAACTGGGCTTCACTGTCCCTGCCACGCATCTACTCGGTTGCCGTCAGGAACCGAATCAGCCGAGTCCCGTCGTATCTCAGCATGATGTAGGCGGAGCCCCATTTGTAATGAGTGCTATAGGTATACCCAGCCTCGACGGTCAGGTTCTTGACCCGGGCGACGTCCAGCCACCCGGAATAGCCGTTGTCGCGCCCGAGCCTGGAGTCGCCGATGGTTTCAAAGGCATGGTTCCAGACGCGGTTGTGGTCCGCGTCTCCGACAACACTGGTGTTAGGGGTGACCAGCCTGCTGAAAACCTTTTGCTTCCCGACAGGAACGATGCCGTATGCGGAAGCGCCAACCGTGTAGCGTTTGAATATGGTGAAGCTGGCTCCGGCTTCAGCATTCCCGTTGGGGCCAAAAATCTGATACGGCCGGGCGATATTGTAAGGACGCGGAAAAAGCCATCGGTCAACGGTCTCGTTGGCCGCCCCGAAATTCAGAAAAGGAGTGAACCCGGCGTAATTCGCGCTGACGTGGTTATACCAGTCCACGCCGAAGCGTCCCGTGGTGAAAACGCGCTGGGGGTTCGAAAGGGGTATGGTTCCGGTAAGAACGGAAGTCGCGTCCAACCCATGCCACTTCATCGTGTATCGGAGGTCCACGAAGGGGTCCCCGGCAAGGGTTGTCCAGGTCCAGTCGCGCTTCGAAATCACGGAAAAGGGGCTTTGAATCGTGTAGAGCGACGCGCCGACGTCGCCCCCGAGATGTTCGGTGATGTTGTAACCGATACCGATGCCCGCGCTGTAGACCCCTCCCAGATTAGAGTGTTTGCCAACGACAGCGGCGAAGGCCGTCGGCCCCGTCGGACTCGCCGCCGCGGCAGTCTGAGCTTCCTGGCCCTGCTGGTCTTGAGAGTCCTGTCCCCTGCTGCAAACTGGGACCCAGAAGATAAGTATGGCGACGAGCAGTACCCTGTAGATTTTCCCCACTTGGTTTATCCTTTAGCATAGAGCACAAGGCCTTAGCGACGAAAACTCCGCACCTGCCCCGCGCGCTGGACAAAGTCCATCTCCTGATACGCTGATATTCAAAATACAATACAACCTGTTGGTTCCCGATGCAACATCATCATTCCGGCGGTTGCCGGATGCTGCTGGTATCAAGCCGGACATTATAACAAGGCCAGGAGGCGCCAATTACCGGCGGCACCGAGGCATGGCACACCAATTCTTCAGGCCATAGTCAAACGCCAGGACTACTTTCTGACGCAATCCGGGTGGTGAAAGGTTGCTTTGAAGCGTCGTTTTCGGCATTCTTCGGGGGTTTCGACGCTTGGACGGGGTTTTGCCGCCTACCGCCTTCCGGCTCCGGACTTCTCTCCTTGTCCCCACGGCTCGCGCCTGCGCTAATTCGATCTCCCCCAGCAGAAAACGTCTACATTCTTGAACCCAGGAGTACAATGGGAGCCGGTCTCGGGATGCACGGGAAAAAGAAAGCTAATAATTACTGCCTGCGATGCCCTGACCGGCTACGGCAGAAAACGGACCTGAGCCGCGCGCCGGGATAGATAAACCTCCGGTAAGAGTTGGCGCAACCGACCGGCGCTTAACTTATTTCGTCGGCTCTGGAGACCCGGACATTGTCAACGAGGTTCTGTTCAACGGTGCGCAAACGGATCCGCAAATCACGACTCCGGCGGGCGGCTGGCCCGGCGCTCGTGGCCGTAGCCTTTAGCCTGGCGATGCTAAGGGGCCAAACGCCTGCCAGCCAGTCAAAGACGCCAGGCAGCGACATCTACGCAACGCAGTGCTCCGGCTGCCACGGGGTGGACGCGCGGGGCGGCGAGTATGGGCCTCCCCTGGCAGCCAACCGCAGGCTGCAAGGACGCTCAATTTCCTGGTTGCGTCGCACAATTCACGACGGAATTCCCACCGGAGGCATGCCGGCGTTCAACACCCTGCCGGCCGGCGAATTGGACGCGCTTGCCGCGCTGGTCCACTCGTTGAATTCGCCGGCTGCTGAAAACAGCGTTCGCGGCGATCGCGCGGCCGGGGAAGAGTATTTCTTCGGCGCGGGACAATGCGCCTCTTGCCACATGGTTTACGGCAAGGGATCAGCCGTGGGGCCCGATCTGTCTGATGCTGGCGGCGAGATGACCACTGAGGAGATTCGGTCGAGCCTGCTGCAACCGAGCGAGCATATTGCTCCCGGCTATCAGATGGTGACGGCGCGCCTGCGCGACGGAGCCACCTTGAGCGGTTTTGCGCGGAGCCGCAGCAATTTTGAGATCGTTGTGCAGGACCTGAAGGGGCAGTTCCACCTGCTGCCGATGGACGAGATTTCAGCCCTCAGCGAAAGCCACGAATCCCAGATGCCTCCGGCCAAAGCAAGCGCTGAGCAACTCCAGGACCTCGTCGCCTTTCTCAGCGGCCTCGCCGGTGTAAAGCCGGGCACGGCGGCCATGGGCAGCGGGCCCTCGGGCGAGGGCGACGTTCCTTTCTCCCGAATTCTCCATCCCCGGCCGGGCGACTGGCTGACTTACAACGGCAATCTGAGCGGGAACCGATACAGCGAGCTTGCGCAGATCAACCCATCAAACATCAACCAGTTGCGCCTGAAGTGGATCTTTACGGTACCGCTGTGGAAGCAGCTTCCTCCTGACACGGCTTATTTCCGCAGCAAAATGGAGCATTTTGGCGTGGAGACCACGCCAATCGTTGCGGATGGAATCATGTACGCAACGGGCCCGCACCAGGCCTTCGCGCTCGACGCCCGCACCGGACAGCAAATCTGGGACTACCGGCGTCCGCGCCCGCCGGAGTTGAACGTGGGAGACGCGGCGCTTGGCACCAATCGCGGCGTGGCCATTCTCGGCGACAAGGTTCTCAAGGTGACGCAGAATGCGCATCTGATCGCCTTGAACCGCACCACGGGAAAGCCCGTTTGGGACGTGGTCATGCCGCCCGGAGAGCTCACCAACTATGGCTCAACCGTGGCGCCGTTGATCGTCAAGGACATGGTGATCGCTGGTGTTTCCGGCGGCGACTGGCCCGGCGTGCGCGGATTCGTGGCCGCCTATAAAGCCTCGAATGGCCAACTCGTTTGGAGGCGCCGGGCCATTCCAGACGACGGCGATCCTGAGGTGAAGACTTGGGGCGGGAATCTGCCGAAAAACGTGGGAGGCGGCGCCACTTGGCTAACCGGCTCCTATGATCCCGAAACCGACACGCTCTACTGGACCACCGGCAATCCTTACCCGGACTCGAATGGAGGCATCCGGCCGGGCGATAACCTTTACACCAACTGCATCCTGGCTATGGAGCCGGAGACTGGAAAACTGAAGTGGTATTACCAGGTCACGCCACACGACGTTCATGACTGGGACGCCACCGCGCCGCTGGTGCTGGTCAATACCCATTATCAGGGGCAGCCTCGTAAGCTTTTGCTTTACACGAACAAGAATGGTTTTTTTTACGTGCTCGACCGGACGAATGGCCAAGTTCTGCTCGCTAGCCCGTTTGCGCGAGTGACATGGGCGAGCGGCATCGGCGCGGACGGGCGTCCCCAGCTTTTGCCCGAAAGCGGCCCGGTCTGCCCGAGAATTGGAACCAACTGGAACGCCAAGGCTTTCAGTCCCCTCACCCGCCTGTATTATGTGATGGCGCTGGATGCGTGTACGGTGAGGCTCTCGTCCCGCCGCCGGAACACCGAAAACCTCAAGGCAGAGCCGGCGAGGAAATATCTGCGCGCGATCGATATCGACACTGGGAAAACAGCGTGGGAGGTCCAGCAGTTCGGGTCCGGCTCAGACACAGATGCGGAAGAGCAGGATTCGGGAATCCTGGCGACCGCAGGCGGGCTTCTTTTTTATGGCGATCCGAGCGGCTACGTTGTGGCTGCCGATGCCCGCAACGGGAAGACGCTTTGGCGCTTCCCAACCAGTGGGTTGAACAAGGCATCGCCCATGACTTACACGGTGAACGGAAAACAGTACGTGGCGCTTACAGTCGGTGCCAACATCTTGTGCTTTGGTCTGCCCTGAAGGAGGAAAAACACAGTGGACGAAGATATTTCCAGACGTGAATTCTTAAAGGTATCGTCGGCTGGCGCGCTGGGGGGAACTGTGGCGCTTCAGGCGCGGAGCACAGCCGCGGCAGCGGCCACACGCGGGCCGTTCCGGGGCACCCTCTGTTTATTCTCCAAGCCCGTCCCGCAACTGAACTGGAAGGAGCTGGCGGAGAGCACCAGGCGCGCGGGCTTTGACGGGATCGACCTGACCGTACGCCCGGAGGGCCACGTCCTTCCCGAGCGCGCGGAGACCGATCTTCCGAAGGCGGTGGAGGCCATCCGGGAGGCTGGGCTTAAAGTCCCAATGATTACAACCGAGCTGCTCTCCGGCGATGATCCCACAGCGAAACCGATCATCAGCACGGCCAGCAAACTTCACATCCCCTATCTGAAGCCGGGATATTACAAGTACAAGCTGATCAACGTTGTGGAGGAGGTTGACGAGGCCGGGCGGCAGTTCCGCACCCTCGTCGATTTGGCCAGGGACCACGGGATCCAGGTGGGGTATCATAATCACCCTCGCTATATCGGCGAAGCCATCTGGGACATGGCAAGGGTAATCGAACCGCTCGATGCGCAGTGGTGCGGCTACTACTATGACTTGTGCCAGGCCACCATCGAGGGCGGAGAAAGCGGATGGAGAGTTTCAACCAATCTCGTCATGCCTCGTCTGAAGATGGTGGCCGCCAAGGATTTTGTCTGGAAAAGCACCGGGCCTCACGAGTGGCGAGCTGAAATCTGCCCCATGGGCCAGGGGATGTCCCGCTGGAAGGAATTTTTCCAACTCCTCGCCAAGTCCGATTTCCATGGCCCCATCTCTTACCAGCATGAGTATGGAATTCCCGGCTACTCTCACCCATCGGGAATTGTGCTGTCGCGTGATAAAGTTCCCAGAGTGATGGCAGCGATCAAAGAAAATCTGGATTACATTAAATCGGTCATTCACGAGGCCTATGGAGGGGCTTAACGGGTTGCTTACAGACGCTTTGGACTCCGTCATTCCGAGCGAAGCGAGGAATCTGCTTTTGCTCTGTGCGCTTAAAACAAAGCAGCTTCCTCGGGGCGATAAAGAAGAACGCCCTCGGAATGACCGGCGAGGACATTTGTTCAGCAACCCTTAACAGGAGGTGAGTTTGCAACCGCGCTGTAAAATCACGCGGAGGAATTTTCTGAAAGCTGCCTCTGCCGCGGCAGCATCGCTCTCGCCGCTGGCAGCGGGAATCACCATGGCCGCGCCAAAGCGCAAACCCAGCGACATTCGCGTGAAGGAGATTCGCGTCAGCTATGAGGACTTCCCTTATCGCACTCCCTATGAATTCGGCGGGCGCAGCGTTGATAAAGTGACGCTCCTCGACGTTCATTGCACCGTTGAGACCCTTGGCGGCCGCGTGGCCCATGGATTCGGCTCCATGACGATGGGCAATGAATGGGCTTTCCCGTCGAAAACGCTCTCCTACGACGCCACGCTCGAGGCCATGAAGCGGCTGGCCGGGCGCATCTCCAAAATCACCGCGGATTACAACCAGCCGGGCCACCCCGTTGACATCAACTTCGCGCTCGAGCCGGAATATCTGCGGGCGGCGGACGAGGTCACCAAGGAATCGAATCTTGGCCAGCCCATCCCCAAACTTTGCACGCTGGTCACCGCCAGCGCCTTTGACGCCGCCATCCACGATGCTTTCGGAAAGGCCCACGGCCTCAACTGCTACCAGACCTACGGCCCGGAGTTCATGAGCCATGACCTCGGCCATTACCTCGCGCCGCAATTCAAAGGCGAGTATCCCAGCCGGTATCTGCTGCAAAAGCCCAAGTCCTGGGTGTGGTGCAATCATTCCGTGGGAGCCTCTGATCCGATCGATGCTTCCGACGTTAAGAAGCGCCTGAATGACGGACTGCCGCAAACGCTTGCTGAATGGATTGTGGCGGACGGGCTCACGCACTTCAAAATCAAGCTCGACGGCAACAATCTCGGACCCGATGTCGCCCGGGTGCTGCGCATTGACCGTGTAGCGACGGAGGCGGAAACCCGCCGCGGCGTCCGCCACTGGTATTACACGCTGGACTTCAACGAGGGGTGCCCGAACGCCGATTACCTGATGGAATCGATCCGCCGCATCAAGGAAAAGTCGCCCGGCGGCTACGAGCGCATCCTTTATCTCGAGCAGCCGGAGTCGCGCGACCTGATCGACAATCCGTCACAAATGCTCTTCGAAGTCTCCAAGCTGAAGCCCGTGGTGATGGACGAATCGCTGACCGGCTACGACGCGCTTTTGCGGGGCCGCAAGCTTGGATATACGGGCGTGGCCCTCAAGGCCTGCAAGGGGCAGAGCCAGACCGTGCTGCTGAACGCCGCCGCGCAGAAGTTCAAAATGTATATGTCAGCGCAGGACCTCACCTGCCCTGGAGCGTCGCTGATACAGTCCGCAGGCATCGCCGCCCACGTTGCACCGATTAATCTGCTGGAGTCGAATGGGCGGGAGTACGTGCCGGCAGCCAACAAGCCGTGGCTGAAAAAATTTCCCGGGCTGTTCGAGGTGCGTGATGGCAAACTGCACACCGAGAGGCTCGGCGGCTTGGGCCTGAGCGCCGTCTGACGTAGCGCACAAGCCCGCGAGCGCGCCGCGCCTCTTGCAAATGGCCTGGGTACGCATATTATTTGCAAGTCGTGCAAAGACCGGCCGGAAGGCAGACAAATTTTTGCTGCCGGCGCGCGAGGAGGAGACTTTGCGACATCCCAGGTTGTTCAACACCGCAATTCCTTTGATGCTCTCTGTGCTGCTCGTTGGCGCGGCCCTTCCTGCTCGCGCGGCCTGGAAAGCGGGATTCGCCAAGATCAACATTACGCCCCACGGCCCGCTCTGGATGGCCGGTTATGCCGCCAGGACCCACGCCTCCGAGGGAACGCTTCTCGAGTTGCACGCCAAGGCCCTGGCGCTCGAAGACGAGACAGGCCGCCGTGCCGTGCTGGTTTCCACCGACCTGCTGGGACTTCCTCGGCCCGTCAGCGAAGCAGTCGCCAGCCGTGTCAAGCAGAAGTATGGCCTCAGCCGCGATCAGTTGTTTTTGAACTCCTCGCACACGCATTCCGGGCCGGTGATCGGCAACATGCTGTCGGTTGCATACGAAGGCGAGCACGGCATCAACGCCGAACAGTGGGAAGCCGTGCAGGCATACACCGGCCATCTGGAGGACCAGATGGTGAAAGTGGTGGGAGAAGCTCTCCACAAGCTGCGGCCGGCCACGCTCAGCCTTGGCCATGGGCAGGCCGATTTCGCCATCAACCGCCGCGTAAAAACCGCCGCCGGGTACGTTGGAGGCGTCAACCGGGACGGTCCCGTGGATCACGATGTTCCCGTCCTGGTTGTTCGCAATCAGCGCGGCAAAATCCTCGGCATCCTTTTCGGTTACGCCTGCCACAACACCACCATCGGCTCAAATTTTTACAAGTTCAGCGGCGATTACGCTGGCTTTGCCCAGCAGCGGCTGGAGAAACGCTACGGCGGCGCGGTCGCCATGTTTGTGGAGGGATGCGGAGCAGACGCCAATCCTTATCCGCGCTGGGACAAGGAGCGAAGCGGAGTGCCACTCGCGCAGCAACACGGCCAGGAAATGGCCGCAGCAGTCGAAAAGGCGGCGGGCGGTCCTCTGGCTCCGATCACCGGGCCGCTCAGGACGGCGTTTAAGGTCTTCCCCGTCCAGTTCGCCGGCCCGCCAACCCGCGCGGACTATGAATCACGGCTCAAGAGCGACGACATTTACGTTCGAAAGCATGCCGAGGACATGCTGAAGATTATTGACCAGCAGGGCCATGTGCCATCCAGCTATCCATATTCGCTCGAGGTATGGCAATTCGGGCGAAGCCTCACCCTGGTCGGCCTGGCGGGCGAGGTGGTCGTCGATTACGATTTGAGGTTGAAGAAGGAACTGGGAGCGGACAAGCTTTGGGTGGCCGGGTACAGCAACGATGTCTTTGCCTATATTCCTTCGGAACGAATCCTTAAGGAAGGCGGTTACGAAGGCGGTGGAGCGATGATCTACTATGGGCAGCCCGGCCCGTTCGCTCCCGGCATTGAAGAAACCATCATCGGCGAGGTCCACCAGGTGATTGGAAAGCTCCGGGAGCAGTGAGACTCTGATCTGTCATGCTGATCCCGCGAAGCGGGAGACGCATCCCCGTATTTCAAGCGGAATTTCAGGGAGGAAATATGAAAAGCAATCTTACACGTCGTGATTTTCTAGGGAGCGCGGTCGGCGTGGCTGCGGGACTGGCAGCGCCTGCAAACGCCTTTCCGAAGGCTCCGCCGAAATCATCGGCAGGCGCGGGCCTGGCGATTCTGGGCGGCAGCCCCGTACGGACAAAACTCTTTCCATCATGGCCCGTGATCGAGCAGAACGACGAAAAGGGCTGGATGCAGGTGTTGATGACCGGCAAATGGAACCGGCTGGACGGCCACTTTGCGCACCAGTTTGAAACCACCTGGGCGCGGCTGCTGGGCGCGAAATACTGCCTGGCCACTGCCAGCGGCACAACGGCGCTGCTGACCTCGGCCAACGCGCTGGGCATCGGTCCCGGCGACGAAGTTATCGTGCCGCCCTACACCTTTGTGGCGACGGTAAACATCGTCCTGCTGCAGCACGCCCTTCCGGTTTTTGTTGATACCGATCCCGAAACCTTCCAGATTGACGCGCGCAAGGTCGAGGCTGCCATTACCAAACGGACGCGCTGCATCATTCCCGTTCATCTGGGCGGATCGGCCGCCGACATGGACGCCATTCTCGATGTAGCAAATCGGCATAAGCTCTTTGTCATTGAGGATGCCTGCCAGGCCCATCTGGCCGAGTGGCGGCACAAGAAGGTGAGCACGCTCGGCAATCTCGGCTGCTTCAGTTTCCAGGCCTCAAAGAATTTGAACTCCGGCGAAGGCGGGGCCATCCTCACCAGCGATCACGATCTCTACGAATATTGCCTGAGCTTCCACAACCAGGGCCGAGGGAAATACAATTCGGGTTTGAGCTACGTGCGGAACGGAGCGAATTTCCGCATGACGGAATTTCAGGGCGCGCTCCTGCTGCAGCAATTGACCCGCCTGGAAGCTCAAAGCCGGAGGCGGACTGAGAACGCCGAATACCTGACGAAGCAACTGAAGGAGATTCCCGGAATTTCGCCCGCCCGTATGTACGACGGCTGCACCCGGAACGCCTACCATCTCTATATGTTCCATTATGACAGCGCGCATTTTGCCGGCCTGCCACGCTCGCGGTTCCTGAAGGCGCTCGAGGCGGAAGGCGTTCCAGCTTCCGGTGGATATACGCCGCTGAACAAGGAACCTTTCCTGAAAGAGGCCCTCGGCTCGCGCGCCTTCAAGGCTATTTACACCCAGAAGGAACTTGCCGAGTACGCGGAGCGGAACCACTGCCCTGAAAACGACAAGCTCTGCGAACGGGCGGTGTGGCTCGAACAAACCATGTTCCTGGGCCCCCGGAGCGACATGGACCAGATCGCAGAGGCCATCAGAAAAATCCAGAAACAGGCCGGCACACTCGCCCGCTCCCAGGCGTAACCCTTCGCAAGAAGGTCGAGTCTCTCTTGACTATGATGGGCAGCGCATTCAGCCCCGTCATCCCGAGGAGCCTCGCCAGCGCGAGGGTGAAGAGGAATCCGCCTTGTTCAGCGAAGCTTAGTGTGGCTAAAATAGCGCGATGCCCAGCCGCAGCGCGCGCCTGCGCTCAGCCACACTCCGGCAACGGCGAGGCGCGCTAAGGGAACGCGGATTTTTTGCCTTATGCCGACTGCGAAACAACTTCTTCGATTTCTGCGAAAGCAGGGGTACGTTCAGCAGAGGCAGAAGGGTTCCCATCTGATACTTGATCACCCTTCGCGGCGCATGCTGGTAATTCCAGTCCACAAGGGAGATATCCCTCGCGGGCTGTTCCTGAGAATTCTTAAGGACGCGGGATTTACCGAAGACAACTTCCTGAAGGGCTAACAAACTAACAAATCACGGACACGCCTGCTCAAGCCTAGACAGCTATCGATACAGTTTCGGTATACACCGTCCTGGCGCGAGGCACGGGCTTTCGGCGGGCGCGGCATTCGCGGATATAAATCCGCATGGCTTCAAGGATGCTCGTTTTGGCTTCCTCGATAGACTTCCCGATTCCGTACACGCCCGGAAAGTCCTCGCTGTAGGCGTAATAGGTACGGCCTTCGCGCTCCACCGTAATCGGATAAGTGAACAATTTCACGCCCTCATCTTACCACACCATTGACCCATTCGCGGGGGAGCGGAACGCCAGGGCGTGGCTGTCCCGGATTGCGGATCAAATCATAATCAAGCCGTGGCGGATTCCGAGAGTCACGGCTTCGGTACGGCTTGAGGCGCCCAGCTTGCCCATTACAGACGCCACGTGGAACTTGACGGTGTGCTCGGAAATCTCGAGACGCGAAGCAATCTCTTTGTTTCCCAGCCCTGCGGCAACGAGGCGCAACACTTCGATCTCGCGCGGCGTTAGCGCTTCGATCAACGGCTTCACCTCGCCGCCGCCAACGGGAGCCGCCGAGCGCACCAGCGCCTCCGCGCCAATCCCATCCAGCACCACCAGGCCTGCGGCTGCTGCCTCGATGGCTGCGGCGATTTCTGCCGCCGTCAAGCCCGCTGGGAGCACCGCCTTGACGCCTTCGCGCAGCGCCTCAGCAATTGACTCGCTGGCGAGGTTCCGAACCAGCAGGACCACCGCCCCGTTGGCGCTTGCCCAGTCCAAAGCCTCCCGCGCGGAGTCGTCAGCCACGCTCTCTGCTTCGACAACCAGAACGTCCGCCAGCGATTCCGCGCCGCCCGCAGAACCGCCGCCGGGCGAATCCCTGATCAATTGAAAACCTGGATGCTCTCTGACCAGGCTTTCGAGGCCTGCCCGGGCGATCGTGGACGATGCTTTCACCAGCACGCGAATCATGCCATGACCGCCTGCGGAGCGCCGAGGCGTACCGTCACATTCCGAACCTTGCCCGGATCGCCCCGGACGAATTGCAGATGCAACAGCCGCTCGCCACTGCCTTCAAGCTTCTCCTCGAGGTCGTCAAGCGACTTGATCGCCCGCCCCTCGATTCCGGTTAGAATATCGCCGGCGCTCAAGGAAGAATATTCCGCCGCGCCGTTCGGGACCACTTCAAGAACCAGGAGTCCCAGGCGCTCCGCTCCCGACACTCTGACCACTACGGGACGCAGCACCACGCCCAGCGGCGCCTGCTCAAGGTCCCCCGCCATGAGGCGCGCCACTGCGTTGGCTGGCACCGCAAGCCCCAGCCCGCCTGCGATCATTGTATTGACGCCGACCACGTTCCCGCGCGCATCAGCCAATGGACCGCCCGAGTTTCCCGGCGCGAGTTGCACGTCCGCCTGGATCCATTTGGTCGGCCCCAGGCCCGGCAGGCGTCCAATGCCGTGGACAATGCCCGTGGTCACGGCCCCAGTAAACCCGAACGGATTGCCCACCGCCATCACCAGTTCGCCCACCCGCAATTCATCCGAATTCGCCAGCGTGGCAGGCATGAGATTTCGCGCAGGAATTTCAAGCAGAGCCAGGTCGCGCCGGGTGCTTCGCGCCGCAAGATGCGCCGGGAATGAACTCCCATCCCACAGCCGCACCGAAAGCCCGGCATTGCCTGTCACGTGCGCGTTGGTCACGATGACCCCATCTGATTTTACGATGAATCCTGACCCTTGCCCGCGCCGGCCGCTCTTCACCTCGACGGTCGACCGGCGCAACTGTTCGGCAATCTCGCCGAATCCATAGAGCGCCATGCCTGTACCTCACTTTCCCGGCCTTTCCTCCGATGTGATCGTCACTTCCAGCAGCGCTCCGGCGCGGATCAGCCGCGCTTTGGCCGCCTTGCCAACTCCCAGCGAATCTAGAACAGACTGAAGATCTTCAATCTGCTCGATTTGTATTTCGCTCAGGCTCACCAGAATGTCACCCAGCAACACACCTGCCCGGCTGGCTGGGCCGTCAGGCTCGACGCTCACCACCATCACTCCGCTCCTGTTCGCCAGCGACAGCTTGGTTCGAAGGGCATCCGGTATGCCAACCGGCTGAACGCCCACGCCCAGGTAGGCGCTGGGCACATGCCCCTTCTCGAGCAGAGCATCGACCACGCGGTTGACCGTCGCAGCCGGAATCGCCAGGCCTGCAATCCGCGAAAGGCCCGCCGTGGCAATTCCCACCAGGCGCCCCCGGCCATCAATTACCGCGCCCCCGGATGAATTGGGAAAGAAATTTGCGTCAAGACGAATGTATTGGTCGAGGCGCTTGCCTCGCCAGGTGCGCCAGGGGCCGGAAACGGCGCTGATGATTCCAAGGCTGGCATTCGGGCCGCTATCCGGCGAACGTCCGAGCACCAGCGCCAGCTCGCCCACTCGCGCAGATTCGCCGTCATTCGTCCGAGCGTGCGGGGAGCCCAGGCCATCCACCTTCAGCAGCGCAAGGTCCGTTCCGCCGTCGCGGCCGGCGAGCGTTGCGTTGACCGTCTTGCCGCCGTCGAGCGTCACCTGGATGTCCTCTTCCCGGCGAATGGTGTGGTCCGCCGTTACCACCAGCCCCGGCCTCAAATGAACGCCGCTCGATGGGTATCGAGGACGCGCGTGGACAGCCACAACTTCAGACTGAAACTCTTCAACGAGCTTTGTAAGCTCGTCTGAAAGACTTACCAATGCGTTTTGCATTTTCTACCTCCAGAACCATTCTGGAGGATTTGCAATGCTTCCACATCAGCCAAACGGCTGGGTAGACACCTGGGAAAATGGCCAGGTCCGGGACGTAGCCCGTCACCGCCGGGTCTGCCTTGAACAATCTGCTGGGTACTGGGTGAGCAGGCGCCTCGGCTCGTCCTCTTCGAGAACGGTATGGATCTGACGCGGGCCCGCATTAAAATCACTTTCTGCCCTAGAGCTCTCCAACCAATCACGTTTCTCTTGAGTTCGCAGCTGTTCGAACCTGGCAGCAGGCCCCTTCGCCACATCAACGCAACGTCGCTCAGGTGGTGGACGAAAGCCGAGCTTTCCAGACAACAGCTTTTGATGCAGCTAGTTACACCCCGATACCGAGCTGTCACAGCGCCACCTCGGGCGGGAAGCTGTCGACTCGGTCCAAACCGCAGACCGCCGAATTCGGTCCGCTGTGGGAAAGGTCCGTTTCGTGATGAAATAGCCTGGGCTGCGAGATTACATTGAATTTTACGAACGTAATAATTTACGATATCTCAAGACTCTGAAGGACCAGCACATATTGTGATAAGTATCACTATTAGTTTGTGCTAATTATGATCGGTATAAAGCTAAGACCACGCTTAAGCAGTTGTTAAGTGTTCCTTATATTAAATGTTAATCGACCTGTCTGCATCTCCAACCCATCAAACTTCCCTTGCGTTCGCAGCTGTTCGAACCTGGCAGTAGGCCCCTTCGCCACACCAGCGCAACGTCACTCAGGCGGTGGACGAAAGCCGAGCTTTCAAGACAACATGTTTTCATGCAGCTAGTTACACCACGATGCCGAGCTGTCACAGCGCCACCTCGGGCGAGAAGCTGTTGACTCGATCCATACCGCAGACCGCCGAATTCGGTCTGCTGTGGGAAAGATCCGTTCCGTGATGAAATAGCATCGGCTCTTAGATACCCTAAACATTTTACGCATATATCGTTTGACATATATAAAATCTCAGTGTATATTGTTAAATGGCGTCAATTGACGTTTGCAGGAGAGAGAATCTGTTCAAATCTGACGGGCAAATTGGAAGATAATTGCAAGTCGAATGAGCCCCGGAGTGGAGGAAAGTCAGATGTTGGTCAAACTAACGATTATGCACGAGGGCCAGACGTACGTCGGCGAAGTAGAGGTCCAAGCCGTGGCGGCTCGGAAAGTACACGCGATGACTCGTGCCTCTGCGGAGCCATCACCGGGTGATTACGCTACCAAGCCCTCCGGGAGTGTTGAGTTCCTTTATAAAGGTGGTTTCTTCAAGGAGTCTCGCAGACTTCCAGATGTCTGTGCGAGGCTTCGCGAAGAAGGCTACAACTTCAGTAGACAGAGCATATTCATGGCATTGAAAGCTGCTCCGTTCCTTGCGTTGACTGGTAAACGGGGCACCTATTCATTCGTACAGAAGTTCCCGCCGCGAGCTTGAAGGCTTCCGAGTCGCGCGGCGCGATAACGGTCTTGTTGCAAGTACAAGGAGGTGAAGATGGACGCGGAACAGATGATCAAGTTGAGGCGTAAGGCCGAGGAAGCGGTTTCCGATATGCCTGAAGGCGAGCTTAAGCTGAAAGCATTTGAGGTGATCCTGACCAACCTGTTGCTCGCCAGGGAGCACAGGCAGGTTCGCAGGGAAGAAAGCCCAGCCGCGCACCTGGATTCAGCTGAAGGGCGGGCAAGGAAGAAAGCGGCGGTCCCGACCTCAAAGCGGGATCGCATCTTGGAGCTAAGGAACGAAGATTATTTCCGTGATCAACGGACCATCAGTGAAGTCCGGCAAGAGCTCGCGACACACGGATGGCACTACCCACTGACTGCGCTGAGCGGAGTCTTGCAGGACCTCGTGCAGCGTCGCGAACTGCGGCGGCAAAAGGCTGTCGAAGGGAAGAAAAAGGTTTGGAAGTATTCCAATGCTTGATGACGAGTAAATGTCTATCGCCACCTAACGGAAATGGAGAGCATCGCAACGAGATGGTCGTAAAGGGAGGCGTGAAAAGAATGAGGAATCCGAAAATTACAGTCGCCAAAACCGCAACGGAGGCACTAAGAATGCTTTGGCGAGATGGATTGTTCCGGACGCCGAAGACCCAGCCACAAATCGTCACCCATCTGGCTGGGACGGGCCATAATTTTGGAGCGCCCGAGCTTGGGATGGCACTTAAAAGGGCCGAATACCTCACTCGCAGGGGGACGAGAGGATGCTATGAATACATCCAAAAATATCCGCTCGTCGAGGAGAAATCTCGAGGGGAAAAGATGAGACACCTCGATGACTAACGATAAAAGAGGAGATGTTTCATGTCCGCAGAACTGCTAAAAGAGAACGCTCGAAGCCTTCCAATTGATCCCCACAGTAGGCACGGCCAGCTGCAAAAGCTAATCCTGGGCGGTTTCTTCGACTCTCCGGTGCCGAGCGAGATGGTGGTGTCGCGAATTCTCACCAAGTCGGGTAAAAGATGGAAGACAAATCATGTGCACACTTATATGAAGAAGTTCATGAAGGAAGATATCATCCAGGCTGTCAAGCGGCCAGGTCACAACGGCAACTACTGGGTTCTCGCTTGCGTTGATCCAGAGGACGCTCTGAGGGCCATCGAGAAGAAGGGAAAGATCAGAAAAATCGAGGAAGAGCTTTTCTCCCAACAACTCACCAAATCGCTCGAAAAGGACTTTGGGAAAGAACTGGTTGAACTCCGAGAAAATTTTGGCAGGAACGGGAACTGCACTGCGTTTCTCCTCAGGAAGATTCTTGAGAAGCTGATAATTATCGTATTTGCCAAGCACGGGAAAGAACATCTGCTTGAGGATCGCTCTCGGCCTGGCGGTTGGGTAGGGCTGAAGGATTTGATGGAAACTGCTGCGCGTGAAAAACTGAATGGGATACCATTCCTAGTACCAAAAACAGCACACGAGATCAAGGGAATAAAGTTCCTCGGGGACACAGCGGCCCATAACCCGCGTGTGAATGTGGACATCAGCACTATCCTCCCGCAGATGCCCTTTATCATTACGGCTTTCCAGGAATTGGCGAATCGACTTTAGGAGGCTGCGTCTCCTGGCCCCCTTTTCCTGATGCGACAGTGCCGCCAGTACTTCAGCGTCACCGTATGACCTTTTAACCCCACCCAGCTACGCTGACCACTTAAGCCTAGGCATAATGCCTGTGCCACCCCACGCAAAACTAAACCCATAAACCCTCAGGCCGATTCCGACGATTTCCTTCATTAGGACCCGCCGTGGCGGCGTCTCGTTGGTTCCGGCCGCTATGCGAATTCTCTCCCTCACAAATCCCGGGCGGCGCACGAGTGGCAACGGGAGCCGCGGCCAGAGCTTTCCTGGCCGCGGGCCTTGCGAAACATCGCAAGCCTACGGCGAGCCCGAAACCGGGCTGAGCGCCGCCGCCCCTTTCCCTGACCGCCGGGACTATTACGCCCTGTCCATGCTGGCCGGCGCGGTGGCGCTGATGTTCTGGAAGGTGCTGTTCGCTTCCCAAATGCTGTTTTACCGCGACATCCTGAACCAAAGTTATCCCCTCGCGCGCCTCATTCACCAGATCTGCCGCAGCGGTTCGCTGCCCTACTGGAACCCGTACCTGAACTTCGGCCAGCCCATCCTGGAAAATCCCAACGCGCTCTTCTTCTACCCCACCACGCTGCTGATTGTGTTGCTGCCGGTCCGTCTGGCTTTCCAGTTGCATTTTGTTCTGCACTTCCTGCTGGCCGCGGCCGGGACATACTGCCTGGCGCGGCGCTGGCGGCAATCGCACCTGGCGGCGTTTTTTGCGGCTCTGTTTTTCATGTTCAGCGGGCCGGTACTGTCGCTTGGAAGTTTTTATAATGAAGCCGCCTGCGCAGCCTGGATTCCGTGGGCGCTGCTCGCCGCCGACCGCGCCATCGCCGGCCGGTCGATTCGGTCCTGGATGCTGCTGACGCTGGTATTCCTGATGCAGTTTCTGGCCGGCGAGCCATTCACGCTGCTGGCAACGTTCGGGCTGTGCTTCGCGTACGCGCTCTTTCAGGCAGGGTTCTTTCGGCGGCCGCTCGCGCGAGCGAACCTGCGGGTGCTTGCGGCCTTCGTCTGCTCGGGCGGGCTGATGATGGCGCTCGCTGCCGTGCAACTGTTTCCGGCCACGGTGCTGCTGCATCGCTCGCTGCGCGGAGCCATCGGATTCCCTTTCAGCCAGAACACCTACTGGTCGCTCCATCCGCTGCAGTTGATCGGAACATTCGTCGCGGGTTTTCCCGACCCCATGTTCACCGCGACGTCGCTGTGGACGCCGGTTTTGAATTTCGACAACAAGCCTTATTTCCCGTCGCTCTTTCTGGGATTTGTGCCGCTGTTTCTGGCCTTTATCGGTTTCGCCCTGGGCCGCGACCGCCGACGGCGATTTGCAGGCTGGGCTGCGCTGGTCCTGCTACTGCTCGCCTTTGGGCGATTCACGCCGCTTTACAGGCTGGCGCTTGTGGCGCTGCCTATCCTGAAGCTGGTGCGCTTTCCCATCAAGCTGCTGGTCCCAGTGATGCTGCCGGTGGCGCTGCTGGCGGGCTGGGGCATTGATGTGGTGCGCCAGCCGGGCCCATTGCGGTCGGGAAAAGCCACGGGCGTTTTCGGGATGTTGACTGTTGCGGCGGCTGTGGCCTGGCTTGTGTGGGGAGCGTCGTGGCTCGCTCCGCAATGGGTGGAGCTGGCCGCAGGGCGGGCGCTCGGCCACGCCATTACGGCCATGGGAATCCATCCTCTGGCGGCGTATGGCCGCACGGCCGTGGACGGCGCAGCGCGCTATTTCCTGAACATGCTGCGGTGGCAGGCACCGGGCCTCGCGGGGCTGACGCTGGGCGCAGCGCTCTGGTTCGCTGGACTCAAACGGGGCGACCGCCGCGTGCGATTGGGGCTGCCACTGGCACTCGCTGTCGGGGCCGGTCAGCTTTTGCTGGTGAATTATTCCGCCAACCCCACCGTTCCCGCCGCTTTCTACGCCTATCGACCGCCGGTGCTGCGGCACTTCGCGCCGTCGCCGATGCCATACCGTTACTGCGATATTTTTGGCGGCTCGGCGCTGGCGGCCGTCTCAACCGATGCGCTGGAGCAGTCGCTGGATTTCTCCTCCGTCCCTGCTGTACGGAATCTTGATGCGCCCGCGCCTGCGGCGTTCCAGGAACGGCTGCTGCTGGAGCACGGCGGCATGCTGGAAGGCGCCGAGGGCATCTCAAACGTCGATCCCGAATGGAGCTTCCCGGTGCCGCTCTACCGGTTCTGGCTGTTCGCGCTGCACAAGGCCGCGAGTCCCGCCCAGACGCTATGCCTGATGGGGCGCAGCAACGTGCGTTACGAGATTCTCGGCCGGCCGGGCAGTTATGAAACGGCACACGAGGTCGCGCCCGTGGCGGATGGCACGCCCTTTCCGAGCTATCTTTACGAGAACCGATGCTTCCTGCCCAGGGCCTACGTGGCAGGCAGCGCCGTCTATTCACCCAATCCCGACGAAACGCTGGCGCGATTGGCCGATCCACGGTTTGATGCGCGCGACACGGTGCTGCTGGCGTCGAAGGAGATAGCGGGGCCTCCCGCAGCCGCTTCGTATCCCGCCGGGCAGGTGGAGTCGTTCGACCGCCAGCCGAACACCGTCACTTTGCAGGTGACGCTCTCGCGGCCCGGCTATGTGGTGCTGCTGGATCGGTTCGATCCCAACTGGCACGCCACCGTTGATGGGCAGGAAGTGCCGACCCTGCGCGCCAACCTCCTGTTTCGCGCCGTTCGGGCGAGCACCGGCCAGCACACCGTCCGCTTCTTTTACCGGCAGCGCAGACTTGGGGCGGGACTGGCAGTCTCGCTTGGTGCGCTGGCGCTGTGCGGGATTCTGTTTTGGCTGGATTTGCAGGTTGCGGTGATCGAGCGCCGCTCCGAAGATGACGGTGGGGCCGAGCGGGCGGAGGAGATTCAGGAAGGCGGGCCGGTGGAGGCGGCGGTTGCCGCGCCCGGCGCGCGGCAGTAGATTTCAAACGTTACGTCGTCTGCGCATGGCTGATAGAAGTTGCGGAGGTAATCGTTAAGTCCCGGAAAATTGCGGAGCGCCTGGGCGGAATCCTGATAGGTGCCCGATAGATCGTGGACCTCGTCACGCCTCGCCACGATGATGTAACCGGGCCGGGTCCCGCTGAACTGGCTGACCAGTTCCCGCCGCCAGCCGGGCAGCCGCCAGGAAGCGATCAGAGGCAGGTTCCAGACAAAGCGCACGGGCGGCCGGTAGCCGCTGAGATAATAGATTAGCGGCTCGTTGCCCCACACGTAGACGCCATTCGCGGTGCCGGGATGGCGCTTGAGGTAATCAACGACGCGCAGGACATCGTGGAAGTCTTCCGCCGCGCCCGGCCAGGAATAATTGGAGTAAAACTTGACCGGATTCTGCCGCCACTGGTTGAACGCCCGGTAGTTTGTCACCATTCGCATCAACGGCCCCGGAACGCAGAGGCCAACCAGGTTCGCAAACACAACCCAGGTGAGTACGCGCGCCACTTGCCAGTTGCGGCGGGCAAAGTAACGCGCCAGCGTCAGCGCACCTTCGTACGTTTGGACAATGAGATAGGCCGAGAAGATCGCAAAGAACGGGTAGCAGGTTTCAAAATAATAGGGCTGATAGCGGATCTGCACAGCCAGCGCCGCAAACCCGGCAGCCGCGCCCACGAGAGCTGGGGCCAGACGGAGCAGGTGGTGCTGCCTCCAGGCCAGGATGACGGCCGCGAGCGCCGCCCCAAGCGTCCAGAAGCCCAACCAGAATTCGATGCGTCCGGCCGCCCATGCCCAATAATCCGGCACGCCGGCGGACGCGGTGGCGGCATACCGCGGAAGCACCTGGAATTGCTCTTCGATGAATCCGCTCCATCCGCCACTGAACAAGCAGCCGGAGACGACCAAAAAACTGCCCAAAAGGAAGCCGGCTGCAAACCTGAACACAGAGGAAGTCCAATTGATAGAGGGAATTCCGAGCCTTCCCCCCAGCGAGGTGTCGCCGGCCTCGCCCGCCTGCAGCAGCGGTGCCAGTAGCAAGAAAGGCAGGAACACGGCGGCGTTGTACTTCAGCCAGAAGGCGGCGGCGAACAGCACTCCGGCGAGCATTTCCCTGCGCTTCATCCCCCGGCCGCGGCCGGAAAGCAGGAAGTAACTGCCGAAGACGAAGAGCATGAGGAAAGTTTCCGGCTGGCCCGCGTCCCAGTAGCCCGCCCGGATGTGCAGCGCTGCGTTCACCAGGACGGCGAAGAACGCAGCGGCCTTGCCGAGGCTTGGTTCCGTAAAGCGAAATATGCAGACCGAGATGGCCAGCAACCAGAGAATATCCAGCAGCCCGACGCTCCACATCGCAGGCCCGAAGACCTTCACTATGGCTGCGTATAGATAAAAGATGCCGGGTGGCTTGTTGTCCCAGAGGTCCCGGTAGAGCCGCGCTCCGTCGAGAAGGCCACGCCCGATCACGCAATACGTCGCCTGATCGCGCCCGATGGGGTAGCTGAGATTCGGAATGGCCATCAGCAGGACTAGCCCGAGTGCCAGCGCCAGCCAGCGTCCTGAGCCGGCCGCGTGAAACCAGCCGCGCGAAGATGGCCGATCGGAGTTCACCACGCGCCGCCTGCTGCTGACGCCCGCAGCCGCGCGTAGACGGTGAAGTTCCTGAAGACCTTAGCCAGACGGTACCGCTGATGGAGCAGGTTAGCCAGTGCAGAATACCGCACGAGATATTCCTGGGAATCGAGCGTGGTTCCGGAAACGGCGGGGATGGCATCACGGTGTTCGACGATGATGAAGCGCGGCCGCTTTGACTTCAGCGTCTGGACGAGTTCCTCACGCCACGCTGCCGGCGCCCAGTCTGAAACCAGTGCGAGGTTGGAAACGAAGCGCGATGGGCACTCGCGCCCGGATAAAAAGTACACGAGAGGTGCGGTTCCCCACACGTAGACCTTGTCGCCCGGGACGGAATGGTTTTGGAGGTAACGGACGACCTGAAGCTCTCCGCCGAAGTGTTCAATCCCCAGCGGCCACCAGTAGCTTGCATATGACTCTTCGGGACTGCGCCACCACTTCACGAGACCCTGGTATCGTTCCACCTGGCGCATGGCCGGCACGGGAAGTGGGAAGTAAGCACAATTGATAAAGACCAGCCATACGCCGATTCTTGCGGTGCGCCAACCGCTGCCGACGAAATGCCCGGAAAGTGCGCGGAAGCCTTGAAAAGTCTGTACGGCCACATAGGCCCAGAGCATGGCCAAGAATGGAAAGAAGGTTTCAAAGGTGTAGGCGTTGAATCGCGCCTGGGACGCCGTTACCAGCAGCCCTGAGGCGGCGGCCAGGAAAATTGGAGCGGTGCGATGGAGGTCGCGGCATCTCCAGGTGATGAACAGAGCCAGTGCTACGCCCGACTCCGGCCAGTTTCCAAGATTGAAGTTGATCTGGCCGAGCGACCAGAGAAAATAGTGAGGCGTTCGCTCAACAACCATCGCGGCATAGCGCGGCAGAACCTGAAACTGGACTTCCATCATGGCCGGCCACGCGCCCGATAGCTGGAACCAGGCCAGGACCGCTGCGATGGTAAGGGCAAGCCCGCCGAGCAGTACAGCGGTCCGGGTGAGCCATTCCCGCCTTGGAATTGTCAGCGACAATCGCGGAGAAGGTGCATCGACGCGTCTGGTATCGAGGTAAGGAAGCAAGATGACCAGAGGCAGGAATCCAAGCGCATTGTATTTGATCCAGAAAGCCGCGCCCAGCGCCAGCCCTGCAGCGAAGCTCCGCCACTTGGTAAAGCGCCATTCGCAAGGCAATAGGAAGAAGGCCACAAATACGAACAAGACGACGAAGACCTCCGGCTGCGCAGCGTCGATGTAACCCTTCCTGTCGTGCCAATATGCATAAAGCACGGCTGCGAGGGCGCCCGCCTGCGGTCCCAGATACCGCTCGCAGAAATGAAATGTGGCCACTGCAGCAGCCAAAGTGCAAATCAGGTCCACCGCGCCCACCAGCCAGGTTGCCCGCCCCAGTAGCGTAACGATGGGAACATAGAGATAAAAGATCCCCGGCGGTTTGTTGTCCCAAAGATCACGGTAGAGATGCTTGCCCTTCAGCAGGCCCTCAGCAATCACACAATAGGTCGCCTGATCACGGCCGATGAGATATTGAAGATTGGGCAGGGAGAGGATGAAAACCGCAGCCATGGCCGCAATCAGCCAGATTCGAGAGTCGCGCAACGAATCAGGACCGCCCGAAGTTTCGCCGAGCTTGCGCATAGCGCGATCAAGCTATTTATCGGCAAGATCGGGGATGCGGGTGAGGGCAAGAAAATTCAGAACTAGAAACTCTCGATTCCAGACTGGCTTCCAACCCGGTCGCTGGGGGTAGAAGGCTTCGGGCCCCAGACTTTCCATATGGAGGGGACATTGAAGGCAAGATTCACGACACCATCGAGGAGCACCCCGGCTACTGCGGCGAGAAGCAACTGCACGCCTTGTGAGTCGAGAACAAGCGTGAGGACGACATTCAGGACGGCCCCAGGCAGGCACACTTTCTGATAACGCCACAGACGGGAGATGGTTCCGACTTCCCCGGAAGGACTGCGGAGGCGGCGCGCGAAGGTGACATGCTGGTTCCAAAGGAAGTTCCACAGCAGTGCAACCTCAACGGCCACCGGAACGACCCAGACGATGCTGCCTCCGGCACGCCTCGCCGCCCAATGAATAATGCCGACGTCCAGCACGGCTCCAGTGATCCCCACCAGGCTGTACAACGCCCAGGCGCGGAACTGGCCCGTGGCAAAGGCGAGCCGAACCAGGTGGGCCAGGTACTCTGCGTACTGGCGAGCGCCCAGCTTGGAAGCGCCGCGCGTCCGCTCTTCAAACTGGTAAGCGACTTCTGCGACGTGCTCGATTCGGCCTCTGGCCAGAACTTCCAGCAGGATTTTGTAGCCCAACGGTGAAAGCTCCACGCCTGAAATCGCCGCCGCCCGTACGACGAACATGCCCGACATGGGGTCGCTGATTGCAGAAAGCTTGAGAGGCAAAACGGAAGCAGCCAGGTGGGTGGCGCCGCCGGAAATCACCCGGCGGATGAATTCCCAATCGGAGGTCCCGCCCCCTGCGGTGTAGCGGCTGGCAATCGCCAGGTCGGCGTTAGACTGGCGCAGAGCGGCCGCCAGCGCCACGAGGATCTCCGGCGGGTGCTGCAGGTCTGCGTCGATCACGCCGAGCAAGTCCCCCTGGGCGAGCTTCCAGCCATCCACCACGGCCGTGGCAAGTCCCAGGCGCCCGGCGCGTCGCAGCACACGCACGTGGAATTCCTTGCTCAATTGCTCGGCCAGTTCGGCGGTCCCGTCGCCGCTGTTGTCGTCAACGACAATCAGCTCATATTCTTCGCCGGACTCTGCCAGGGCTTTGCCGCAGCGGCGGATGACATCCTGGATCGAACCCGCCTCTTTGTAAGTCGGAATGACGACAGAAATCATTGCGGGCCTGGAATCCTTTCAATCGAGGGCCTGAAAGCGACCCTGAAAATAGCATGCGCACCGTTTTCCGTCAATCAGCGCGTGGCATCAGCGCCGTGGCTTGAATGATCAGCACTGGACTGCGGACGACAGGGGGCTTGGTTGCACGTGTTTGCCGCATGGAATAGACTGACCCTGTATGTCTCCGCCACCCCGCAGCAGCGTCGCTGAGAAGCCGCAAACCGGGCATCCAGCGCTCACGGCTTTCCACATCATGTCTAAGCCCGTGGGTCCCATCTGCAACCTGGATTGCCGCTACTGCTTCTATCTCGAAAAAGAAAATCTCTACCCAGGAACTTCCAGTTGGGCCATGCCCGAAGACGTGCTGGAAACCTACGTCCGGGAGTATATCCAAACCCAGAATGTGCCTCAGGTTTCCTTTGCGTGGCAGGGAGGCGAGCCCACCCTGCTGGGCGTTGAATATTTCGAGAAAGTCGTCGAACTGCAGAAGGAGTATGCGGATGGGAAACGGATCGAAAACGCCTTTCAGACCAATGGAGTTCTGCTGGATGACGGATGGGGCGAGTTTCTTTCCAAAAATGGATTCCTGGTGGGTCTTTCAATCGACGGGCCGCAAAAACTGCACGACCACTATCGCGTGGACAAGGGCGGGCAGCCAACCTTTAAGCGCGTAATGCGCGGCCTGGGGTATCTGAAAAAGCACGGCGTGGAGTTCAACACACTGACGGTGGTCCAGCGCCACAATTCGCACCATCCGCTGGAGGTCTATCGCTTTCTGAGAGAGCACGGCAGCGGCTTTATGCAGTTCATTCCCATCGTGGAAAGAATGGCCAAGTCGCCGAATCCGGACGGCCTGGTTCTGATCAGCCCTGAATCGGAGGAGTCCGCGCCGGTATCAAAGTGGTCTGTGGAGCCGCTGCAGTACGGGAAATTTCTGTGCGCGATTTTCGATGAATGGGTCCGCAACGATGTGGGTCGCTGCTTTGTCCAGATGTTCGACGTGGCGCTTGAAAGCTGGATGGGATACCCGGCCAGCCTCTGTGTTTTTCGCGAGACCTGCGGATCAGCCTTGGCCATTGAGCATAACGGCGACCTCTATTCCTGCGACCATTTTGTGTATCCGGAAAACAAGCTGGGCAACATCATGGACAATCCCCTCAGTTCGCTTGTCACTTCTCCCCAGCAGCTCAAATTCGGCCAGGACAAGCTCGATAAGCTGCCGCGATACTGCCGGGAATGCGAAGTGCGCTTTGCCTGCAACGGCGAGTGTCCCAAGCACCGCTTTATCCGGACGCCGGACGGGGAGGAAGGCCTGAACTACTTGTGCGCAGGATACAAGAAGTTTTTCCGCCACATCGATCCGTGCATGAGGTTTATGGCCGGGGAACTCCAGCAGGGCAAAGCGCCCGCGAACGTGATGGACTGGGTCCGAATGCGGGAAGAAGAAAGCCCCGGCGACGGACAGCCTGGAAGAAACGATCCCTGCCCTTGCGGCAGCGGCAGGAAATATAAGAAGTGTTGCGGACCGTCAGCCTGACATGCCTCACCGGCGAATTCACAAAACCGCCGTTGCCGTTTAGACCTTCGCCTGCCGAAAGTCGATTTTGTCGCGGTCCCATACGCCCAATCCCAGAGCGCCAGCGATCTCGACGTGCTCGGGCTGCCGGTGCATGAAGGTACTGAATTTATCCGGCGTGGACTCGA
>DASTAW010000013.1 GCA_035712365.1 Terriglobia bacterium | reverse complement strand
GCGGAAGCAGAACGGACCATGCTCTCTAAGGTCATTCGCTCTTCGGAACTTAGCACAATCGTGGGCGCTCGACGCGACATCATCGAGCACTTTAAGTCAAGAAATGATATAAGTCAATCTATTTATATCACGCAACACTAGCTCAGCTACAGCGTGACTGTTTTAGGCTTTGGGCAGCTACTTGGCCGGGACAGGTTTTCTTGCCTGATAGGTACAGCTTGCGACTAGTCCATCAAGCGTCACTGCCTCGTTGATGGTATCGTGCGGAATCAGCAGGTATGACCACGGCTTGCCATCAATGGCTTTAGCGTAGTCAGTCGCGTGCTCACACCAGAGTGCTGCCGCGTCGGCCTTCGCCAGCACTGCTCCATCTTTCATGTCTTTGGAAGCCTTCGGTTCGCAGATCAGTTTGGCTTTATTCGTTTCCACAACGAAATCCGGCTCGTAGGGCTCGTATGCGGCGTCCCGTTTGTAGTGAATCTGGAAATCGCCTTTGCCGGGCTTAAACCATTTCATCACCTGATTTTCGTTTTCCAGGATCACAGAGAACCTGCGCTCAGAATCGGACTGGAAGCGCTGCGCAGGGTAAAGACATTTGTTAAACCCGCCAAACAGCATTCCCCGGATCAGGAGCTTGTCATCAACTGGAACCCGGAAGTTTCGAGGCGTCTCGCCAGCGGGCATGGAATAGTTATTGGGGCGCAGCGTCGTGAACCCACGGCTGACGTGGACCTCGTATTCGGTGGACTGCTCCTCATAATGCTCCTGCATCTGTGAGTGAATCAGTTCCACCAGTTGGTCCCGGTGATACTGAAGCACATTGGTCACATCTTCCTCGCTGGCCAGATAGGATTTAAGATGTTCAACCACCTGTCCGGCCAGATTATAGAGAAGCTCTGATTGATCGTCGTAGCTGATATCGTCAAAGTCCATCAGTCCACTGACCAGGTAGTCCTCCAAGCGCGCTTCCGGTGCGATACCGTCGCCGCTTATCAGCCGATGCTGCGAGTGATCGCGCAGATGGGCAATTAGAATATCCTTGGCTACGGGCTGAAGCTGAACTCCCTTCAGATCAAGCTGGAAGTCGCGGTATCCGGCGGTCACTTCGCCTTTTGGCACAACTACGATTCGAGGAATGTCGATGGATTTTTCTATATACAATTCCACTGCCTTGGTGACAACTTCTTTGACGTTTATAGGCTCCGCAGTTCCCTCCAAGACTCCTTGAGCCGCCGTTGTTGCTGTTTTCACGCGCTCCACCAGCTTTTCTATATTTTCGGGAGACTTCAAATCAGCCGACTGGGCCAACCGCTCCATTGGCCGAATCGCCATCAGGGTAGCCTGCGCGACCTCTTGTTCCCGCCTGGTGTTGAAGAGCGGCTTCTGCTCAGCCACGACCTCCGGCGAAGTCAAACCGGGTGCAACTGCCGTCATGACGAGTGGCGCTACCTGCACTGCTTTTGTCTGCTGATCGGGGATGTCGCGCCCGATAACCACTCCCGTCCGGATAATCGAGTCCGGCCTATTTGCTTCATCTATGATCTCCTGAAACTTGTCATGGGAAACAATGGTGAGCCGGTCCACTGCCGGGACGCCCACCCGCCTGCCGTAGGGTAGCCGCAGACCACGGCCAATCGACTGCTCCACCAGCGTTTTCGAGTTTGCGGCGCGCAGCGGCACAATCGTATAGAGATTAGTCACATCCCAGCCCTCTTTCAGCATGTTGACGTGGATCACAATCTCCGTGGGGTTGTCCCGGTCTTCAACGGACAGCAACTGCTGCACCGTCTCGTCCTTTTCTTCCCCTCTCAGGTTGGAGTGGACCGTAATGACCTTGCCTTTGTAGCTCCCTCCGAAGAAATCATCCGATTCAATCACTCCGCGCAATTGATCGGCATGGCCGGTATCCTTCGCCACAATCAGCACGAAGGGCTTCACAATCGGCCTGTCGCTGTTCCGTGCATATACGTCGAGCTCGGTCTTCGTGTTCTCGTGAATGCGGATGCCATCTTCAAGCTTCAGCTTTTCCAGCGATTCTTCGCTGTAGTTGTTGATGTTGGAGTTCTCTCGCGTTGCCACGGCAGGTTCTTTAACATAGCCATCATTCATGGCGCTAGAGAGCGGATAGCTGTAGATGATGTTCTTAAAAGGCTCGGTATGTCCGCCCGTCTCAACCTGGGGCGTCGCGGTCAGTTCCAGTCCCAGGATTGGTTTCAATTCGTTGATGGCCCGCACGCCTGCAGACGCCCGGTAGCGGTGCGATTCATCCATCAGCAGCACCAGGTCCTTAAGTCCGGCCAGATAGTCGAAGTAGCTTTCGCCGATGTATTCGCTCAGGCGTTTGATTCGGGGAGGCTTGCCGCCGCGGACCTCGCTGTTGATTTTTGAAATGTTGAAAATATTCACGTGAATCGGGCTGGTGTCAAACAGCCGGGCCTGCACCGAGTCTTCAGCGCGAACGCCACGGCCACTCTCGTAGTTATCGCCGGTGATGATTTCCGGGTGGTTGGTGGCGAATTCGGCGATGCCATCAAACACGTACTTGGGAGTGTTCGGAGTGAAGTCCGCAATCAGCTTGTTATAGATCGTCAGATTGGGAGCCAGCACAAAGAAATGCCGGCTCGCCTTCATCCGGCGCAGGTAGGCGATAAACGCCCCCATCAGCCGGGTCTTGCCGACGCCCGTTGCCAGCGCGAAGCAGATTGACGGGAAATCGCGCTCAAAGTCCGTCACCGTCGGGAATTCACCCTTGATCGCTTCCAGGGCTTGAGTGAGGTCCGGGTCAGAATCGCTCGGTGCCCGATCGAGTGCCAGCAACTCGCACACCCGGTCGAGAATATTCAGGGATTCCCGCTGCGGCGCCCGGAGGCTCAAGCGGTTGGATATGGCGTTTACGACTGGATTCATTTGCCGCCGCCCTCCGTTTCCGCCACTGCCTCAGACAGGTCCAGCGAGCCATTGCTGCTGGACTTCCTCCCGTTCCTGGGTTTTGCGCTGGCTGCTGGCTCAACGAATGTTTCCGGCGGGGGCGCTGGCAGGTTCTCGATTTCTAGGCTGTAGTCGTCCTTGCCCCATTCGCAGCGGTTCAACACCATTTTGGGAATCTTCTTCACCGTGAGGTTGGGAAACTGTGAGAGATCGCGAGCGCGAAAAGCGGAGCAGCAAACCAGCAGCGACCGGCTCTCCCCCACATCCTCGCTGAGCTTTTGAAGCTGTTCGCGCGTGAGCGTTTGGGTGGTAACGTAAATGAAATCGCGCTCTGTGGAATGCCCATGCATCCAGTATTCCGTTTCGCTGGGAGCATACGTGAAGCCTTCCAGCTTGCACATCGCTTCGGCCAGCATGGCTGCGTTGAATTGTTTGCTGATGACCCAGTTCCCGAACCTGTCCTTTTCCAGCAGCGAAGGCGCAATCCGGTAGTACCGGAAACCACCACCGCCTTTCCAGCCAACAGTCTCCGTGACACCTGTCAAATCCGTCCCGTTGATGATGCTAGTCATCCTCGGTACAATGTGGCTGTCGCAGTGTTCACGAAGCTCAACCATCACCCACTTACGTCGCATTTTATGGGCAACAGCTCCCGTTGTGCCCGAGCCTGCGAACGAGTCCAAGATCCAATCGCCCGGGCTTGAGAAATGCCGGATGATTATTTCCAACAACTTCTCGGGTTTCTTCCCACTTCTGAACTCAACTCCACCTTCGTGCCGACAATTCCCGAACGAGCCTGCAAGATCATAGAAGTTCTCGATCGGGGACAAGCTCTGGACATCGGGATTCTCTAGCTGGTTAAGTGGAACACCCTGGAAGTATTTTCCCTTAGTGGCACCAGCCCTTCGAGGACCCGTGAAATAGCGAAAACCAAATTTGTCATCCCCAATGCCCGTAACCTTATACAATGCGCCAAGCCCATCGATCGTTGACCTTCCCGCGAGATAGTCCCGAAAAAAGCGGCCAGACGAATTACCATCAAGGATCGTCCCAGTCGCCCAAATCTCCTTAAGACCGTTCTCGGTTCCTTCCCCCTCAGTGATTTCATATTCGTCTGGCCGGAACAACGTCACGTCCTTGCCGCCCAATTCAAGCGGCCGTCCCCCATGTTTTTCGCGGATGTAATATCGGAACTTTTCGTACGATGCATCAGCGGCGTTAAGGTTGGGGACCGCTCCGTAATCTCGTCGATATATGTGAATCTGCTCAATTTCCTTGTGAAAGGCCATATCCTGTTTGAGAGTCTTTTCGGGATAACGGACCTGGATGTAAAAGGTTGTCAGGTAGTTAGCCCGTCCGAAAACCTCATCCATCAGGACCTTGAGGTATTGCCCCTCTGAGTCATCAATGTGGCAACAAATGAAACCGTTCGGTCGGAGAAGATTCCGCAGTACTTCGAGGCGGTCCCGCATAAGCCCGAGCCATACAGAGTGCTCGACCGAATCATCGTAATTCTCAAAAGCGTTCCCGGTGTTGTAGGGTGGGTCTATGTAGATGCACTTCACCTGCCCCGCAAACTCGGGCTCCAGCGCCTTCAACGCCAGCAGGTTGTCTCCGAAAATCAGCCGATTATCGAAGATGTCGTGATCGGTTACGCGCGTGGCCGCGTGGTAGGACTGGGCCGGGTCTTCCAGCAGGACTCGCGGCTCCAGCCGCGGCCGGTCCTCCTTCCCAATCCACGTCAACTCCAGCTTTTGCCGTTTCTCCATGGGCATCAGTTATCCATCCAAGCGGTCTGTGCTCCCAGCCTCATTCTGCATCTGGCCCTAAACATTTCTATCACTCCACGCGCCATTGGATCGTGAAAAGCTCTTCCGTAGTCGTGTTTTTGGCGCTGCCGTGCGCCGCGCCGAATGAGGATTTCGCGCGTAAATGCTCATCGATCAGCGCCCGATGGAACGAAAGCTGTTCGAGGCCGCCGCAGGGATCGGGCGCAGCGAGGCTGTCGCCGCCATCAGAGAAAACCTGGGAGAAGCTTTTCCGCCACCATGAGGGCCGCGCCCACGGCGCCCGATTCTCCGCCCAGGCGTGAAACCGTCACCTTCAGATTTCTTATCGAGCGGTGGAATGCCCGGCCGCGGAATGAATGAAACAGCGGCTTCAACATCAGCCCCTTTGCCGCGCGCGGGACTTCTCCTCCCAGCACAATCGCTTCAGGATTCAGAAGGTTAACGATGGTGGCAACAGCGGTCCCCAGATGAACGCCGGCTTCCCAAAGGACCGTGTGCGCAAACTGATCGCGGAGTCTGGCGGCATTCACAATGGCCTCGATGGAAACCATCTCAGGCTGATTTTCCATCAGCGGCGCGAGGCTGGAGTGGACCCCCTGCTGTAGTCCGCCCTTGACGCGGTTGATAATGGCCCAGCCGGAGGCATAAACCTCCAGGCAGCCTCGGTTTCCGCAGGAACAGATGTCACCACGCTCGTCGATGGTCGTATGGCCAAGCTCCCCGGCCAAATCGTTTGCTCCAATGTAAAGCCGGTCATCGATGTAGATAGCCGCCCCGAGTCCCATCGAGACGACGACGTAGGCAAAGTTGCTGTACTTTTTTGCCTGGCCGAATTTCTTTTCAGTCAGCGCCATGGTGCGTACGCTGTCCTCGACGACTACCGGAAGACCGTATTTCGTCTGGATCTTCCGCCTGAGCGGCACGTTGTTCCAGCCCGGAACCTTGGGCCAGAAAAGCACCGTCCCGGACTGGCGGTCGATAACCCCCGACACGCCAATGCCAATCCCTTTGATCAAGCGGTCAGCTTCCACTGCTGATCCGATTTCGCGCTCAATCAGATCGAAGACATGCTGCTCCCCTTTCCGGATTTCGGTTGGCAATTTCTTCAGGCTTAGGACCTTCCCCCGGAGATCGGTGACGACGATTCGGGTATTTGCCCGTCCGATCCGAATTCCGATGACGTGCGCCAGGTCAGAAACAACGTGCAGCAAGATTCGCCTTCGGCCAGCCCGGGAGGGAGAGCGACCGCCCTCTTCCACCAGGCCGCGGCGGCGCAGCTCCGCCACCAGCGTGCCGATATAACTCGGAGCAAACCCGATTTGGTCTGCCAGGCCTTTCCGGGAAGCTTCCCCTTGGGAATGAATCGCTTCCAGAACGGCTAACAGGTCCTTTCTCTTCATCTCAGGCTTCTTTCGTAGGTCGTCCTCGTCCCGGATATCGGGTCTAAAGCGCAAGAATCATATCACGAGGAGAATTCGGAAAAAGCAGTTAGTTCTTGAGAGAAATAAGCGCGTTGACATCGCGCCCCATTGCGTTGTATAACCGTGGCCGATCTCTCGCAACTGTATTCAGGAGGAAAATCTCTTACAGAACGTGCGGGCGGGGGTGTTAAGAAACCCCTGCAAGTGAAGTCCACCAGCTTCCAGCACTCAGGCAAGTTCTTCAGGAGGCATTTCTCCGCGCCCGTCCGGTTCGTTCAGAGGAAAGTACATGGCCGATTTGAATCGCAACCTATTGTGCAAGGTGACTGCTGCCTTTTCGGACCTTACCGGCAAGGGCCGTCGGAAGAGTGCGGCGGGGACCGTAACATTGCTGGGCCTGTTGTTGGTTGTTCTCGGGTTCGCCCTGCCCGCCCGGGCGCCGCTCGATGGGCAGTCGCCCGCCGCCGGAGTTCCGGTCTATCTCGATCCCAAACAGCCGATCGAGCGCCGGGTGGACGACTTGATGGGCCGCATGACCTTGAAGGAGAAAGTCGGCCAACTAAATCTGCCGTGCGTTTATGTGGATGAACTCGGCAAGACGATCCCGGAGAAGATGATCGCGTGCCGAAAGTTCGCTGCCGGGACTTACACCAGCGAGATCGGCCCGGCCTGCGGCTACTTCACGCTTGCCGATACGATTTTGCACGAGGGCGTCAAGCAGCAGGTGGAGTATTTTAACGGACTGCAGAAGATCGCGCTTACCCAGACCCGCCTGAAGGTCCCGCTGCTGGAGGATGAGGAAGGGACGCACGGCGGGATGTTCTCCGGGGCGACGGTTTTTCCGGAAGGGCTTGCCATCGGCAGCACGTTTGACATGCCGCTGGTGAAGGCGATCTATGCGGCAGCGGCGCAGGAGTCGCGCGCGGTAGGGATCCACGTGCTTTCCACGCTGGTGCTGGAGCTTGATCGTGACCCGCGGATGGGGCGCAACGAGGAAGCCTACACCGAAGACCCCTACCTGTATTCCCGCATTGCCGAGAACATTGTGCGCGGCGCGCAAGGCCCTAACATTGACGCGCCCGACAAGACCATCGCGCTGATGACTGATTTCCCCACGCAGAGCGAGCCGGCCAGCGGCCTGGAACGCGGCGCCATCGAACTCTCAGAACGCAACCTGCGCGAGAACTATCTGCTGCCCTGGATTGCTGCCTTCCGGGCGGGAGCGCTGGGCGTGATGGCGGGGTATCCGGAGATCGAAGACGAGCCCGAACACTCTTCGGTGAAATGGAACGACACGATTCTGCGGCACGAATTGGGGTTTAGCGGAATCGAGGTGAGTGAAGGTGGAGGCTTCGAAACGCTGATCTATGAGCACATCGTTCCGACGCAGAAGCAAGCCGGCGCGCTGGCGCTGAAGGCCGGCGTCGATGTGAACATCACTTACGAACCGGCGTACATGGGCCCGCTGATTGAAAACGTGGAAGAGGGAAAGGTGCCGATCGCGCTGGTTGACCGGGCGCTGAGACGTGTGCTGGAGGTGAAGTTTCGGCTGGGGCTGTTCGAGCACCCTTATGTGGACCTGGCGCAGGCCCAGCGGGTGATGCATTCCAAGGAACATCAGCAACTGGCGCTGCGGACGGCGCGCGAGGGCATCGTTCTGCTGAAGAACGAAAACAACCTGCTGCCGCTGAAGAAAGACTTGAAGTCGATTGCGGTGATCGGCCCGAACGCGGACGACGCCGTCAACATGGTGGGCGATTACTCGGCCCAGGTGATCCTTCAGCATATGGCGTCGATCCTGGAGGCGGTCAAGGCCAAAGTATCACCGGCTACGCAGGTGCTTTACGCCAAAGGATGCGCCGTGAACGACCAGGACAAAAGCGGAATCGCGGCGGCCGTCGAGGCTGCCAAGAAGGCCGGTGTGGCGATTGTAGTGGTGGGGGAGCAGGCGCGGCGGAAAGGCGGCCATAATACGGCTTCACCGACCGACGGCGAGGGATATGACGTGGCCACCCTGGACTTGACCGGCGTGCAGGAAGACCTGGTGAGGGCGGTGGCCGCGACGGGCACGCCCACGATTCTGGTGATGATCAACGGCCGGCCGCTCTCGGTGCGCTGGGAGGCGGAGCATCTGCCGGCGATTGTGGAGGCATGGAACCCGGGCGAGTCGGGTGGGGAAGCGGTGGCCGACGTGCTTTTTGGCGATGTCAATCCGAGCGGGCGGCTGGCCATCACCATCCCGCGCAGCGTGGGGCAGTTGCCGGCCTATTACGACTATAAACCCTCGAAGGCTTATTGGATCGGCCGGGGTTGGGCGGAACACCAGAGGGGATATGTGGATATGCCCGGAACGCCGCTCTACCCCTTCGGCTATGGATTGAGCTACACGCAGTTTCAATACAGCAACCTGCGCATCGACCCGCCGCAGATTTACAACCACGGCGAGACGCATGTGACGGTGGATGTGGAGAACACGGGCAAACGCGCGGGCGTGGAAACGGTCCAGCTTTATCTCCACGAGCGTTACACTCCGGTGGCTACGCCGGTGAAGCAGTTGCACGGGTTTGAGCGAGTGGCGCTGGAACCGGGGCAGAAAAAAACCGCGACGTTTACGCTGGGGCCGGAAGACCTGCAACTGCTGGACCGGGATAACCATTGGGTGGTAGTGCCGGGGACGTTTGACATCATGGCGGGGAAATCATCAGACGACATCAGCTTGACAGGAACATTGGAAGTGAAGGGCTCGGGCGGCCTGGCGGGATATGAATAGACAGCCAGAGCCACGGAGAAGTTCAGCGCGGAGTATGGGTTTGGAAGCGCGCGATGCTCAGAAATGATCTACCCCAGGATGGTTCCCGGCGGCCACAATGAAGGGAAAAGTAATGATGGGTGAACGGCGCTGGTTTCTCTGCCGCGATTTTCTTCTGTCAGCTCTTGTATTGTTGCTCTTCTGCCCGCCGGGCAAAGCCGCCGTGATGAAAGCGGGAGTGGCGCGGGTGGACATCACGCCGCCCGCGGGCGTACAGATGTGGGGCTATTTTAATCGCTTGAAAGGCGCCGAGGGTGTCATTGATCCGCTCTACGCCCGGGTTCTGGTCTTGGAGGCCGGCGAGCAGCGCCTGGCGTATGTTGACCTCGACTTGGGGAGGACGTTTGGACCGGCATCGATTGAACGCCTGCGCGAGGCTGCAAACCAATCGAGCGGCATCAGCAGCCTGATAGTCCAGGCTACGCACACGCATGCCGGCCCGGTAGTGATGGATGTTTACCCGTCCGGAACCCCGGCTTGGGAGACGGCGGCACTCGAAAAGATCGGACAGGCCATCCACGACGCGCACGACCATGCCGTACCTGTCCGATTGGGAACGGGCTACGGAAAGGCTTACATTGGCTACAATCGCCGTCGGCTTAACCCCGACGGTACGGTGACGATGGTGTGGAACAACTCGGCGCGCGTCCCAACCTGGCCGGTGGACCCCACCATCTCGGTGTTGCGCATCGACTACATGGACGGGCAGCCGCTGGCCGTCCTGGTGAATTACGCCTGCCACCCGGTCACTTTCGGCTCCGATAATATGCGATTTTCAGCCGACTTTCCGGGCGTGATGTGCAAAACGGTGGAGAAGGCGTTTGGCGGCAAGCCTCTCGTTTTTTTCATGCAGGGCGCTCCGGGAGACATCAACGTTTACGATGCCGGGACCCCGGTGACCGAGGATGTGATTGGAAGACGGGATTGGGCGGGAGAAACCCTTGGCAAGGCCGCGGCAGAGGTGGCGCAAAAAATTCAGACTGCCGCAGACCCTGACGCCAGCATTGATTTTGCGGAAGACCCGCTGCCGATCCGATTGCGTTGGGAAAAAGAAAAATTCCGGGAGGAGGTGGTGCATGAAATCAGCCCGGAAGCTTTCAAGATTTATGCGCCGCCCATCGAAGAGACCCTGCATCTGCCCGTAACCACGGTGCTGATTGACCGGAAAATCGCCATGATGGGCGTGCCGGGTGAGCCGTTTGTGGAATTCCAGATGAACTGGCGCCAGCGGTGCAGATTGCACGATTGCTTCTTCCTCGGGTATGCGAACGGCTATGCCGGATATTTCCCCACCATTCAAGCGGCGGTTGAAGGAGGTTACGGAGCCGCCAACGCGACCACGTGGGCAGAGGTTGGAGCAGGCGAACGCATGGTGGACCACGCCGTCGTCACCCTGTATAAGATGTTAGGATGGGTGAAGGACGCGCCCAAAGAGGACTGGAAATGAAGCGGGCGTACACGATTGGCCGTGGCCCATCGCGTTGAAGGAGGGATTTATGGGCGAACCCAAAGACGAAAAGAGCGCCCTTGAGGCTGGAAAGCCTGCGCGCAGTGGGCCGTTGCCGCTGGAATTTCCCGGCGCGCAACATTATGACCAGGAGGAAGTGGACGCCGTCGTCCGCGTGCTGAAGAGCCGCTCGCCTTACCGTTACTACGGACTTGACCCGCAGCGCGAGGCGGAAAAATTTGAGGAGGAATTTGCCGCCTTTCTCGGCGTGCCTTATGCGGTGGCGGTCAGCAGCGGCACCGGGGCGCTGCACGTCGCCCTGTCGGCGCTCGGAGTGGGGCCGGGGCAGGAGGTCATTATTCCTGCCTATATGTGGGTTGCTGTGATTGCTGCGGTGGTCAACCACGGAGCGATCCCCGTGCTGGCGGATATTGACGAAACCTTTGGGCTGAATCCGGGTGCGGTGGAAAAGCAGATTACGCCGCGCACGGCGGGAATTATTGCAGTCCATATGAGCGGAGCTCCGATCAATATCACGGAAATCCGCAAGGTGGCCCGCGCGCACAATCTCTTCCTGCTGGAGGATTGCGCGCAATGCTGTGGAGGCCGCGTGGGCGGCCAGCCGGTGGGAACGTTTGGCGACATGGGAATCTATAGCTTCCAGCTCAACAAAAACATGACCAGCGGTGAAGGCGGCTGCGTTGTAACCCGCGACGAACAGCTTTATCGGCGGGCTGTGGCCGCGCAGGATGTGGGCTATCCGCGGGAAGCGCGCGGGCGCTTGCTTCAGAACGACCCCTCGGCCCGCCTGTGGGGACGCGGCTACCGCATGGATGAAATCAGGGCGGCTATTCTGCGCGTTCAACTGCGCAAGCTTCCGCGCGTCATTGAGTCGATGCACAGGAGCAAGTACCGCATCCGGGAAGCCCTGGAAAAGTTTCCCCAGGTGCAGTTGCGGAAGATTGTGGACCCCGCAGGAGACACAGGTTGCTTCCTGATTACAACCTACCCAGACGCTCGAACGGCGCAGGCAGTCTGCGCGGCGCTGCGGGCGGAAGGCATCGCTACTTACCCGCAGGGGATGTCGAATCTTGTTATGACCGACTGGGGGCTGCACCTCTACAGCAACAATACCAGCCTGCTGGAACGCGCCAGCGTTGACGGCCGTGGATTCCCGTGGGACCTGGCTGAAAACGCGGCCTCGCACCCGAGTTATGAACGCAGAACCTGCCCGTCGGCAGATGATCTCTTCGAACGCAGCATTATCATCGCCATCCCTTCCTGCCTGACCGCCCAGGACGAAGACGAAATTATTTTTGCATTTGAAAAGGTGCTGGGCATGCCCCACCAGGCATCAATGCAAAGCACCGCAGGCTGAGAACCGCGCGCCATGAGGGCGGGTCTTTGTGCACCGGCGAGGATTGGGAGCCCAAATGAATAGAAGGCAGGTGCTTCAACTTTTGGGCGCGGCGTCCGTCTCCTGCCTGGCAAGGAAGCGCCTGTGGCCACAGTTTCCTGCGGCGTCTGCTCAGGGCGCAGCCTTTCCTCACTATGTCGATGTTGCCGGTCGCGCCGGGCTGACCGCCAGGACCGTGCTGCAAGGCGACCCATCAAATGATTTCCTTTTGGCTACCACGGGCGGCGGCGTGGCGCTGATTGACTATGACAACGACGGCTGGCTGGACATCTTCCTGCTGAATTGCTGGGGACTACACGGTTTTCACGAGGGCGAAGCTCCCACCAATCATCTCTACCGAAATAATCGCGACGGGACCTTTACGGATGTGACCCTGAAGGCGGGTCTCACATCCCACGGCTGGAGCCAGGGAGTGTGCGTTGGCGATTACGACAATGACGGGTTCCCGGATTTGTTTGTCACCCAGTACGGCCACAATCTTCTTTACCACAACAACCATGACGGAACGTTCACAGACGTCACGCGCGGCGCGGGCCTCAATGCGTCGCCGCCGGCATGGAATTCAGGCGCCGCCTTTCTCGACTACGACCGTGACGGCAGTCTCGACCTGTTCGTTTCTCATTACGTCGACTACCAATACGGGCTCACCTTGTATGGCAGCAATCCGAATCTTGAGGGCACTCAATCGCCCGTTCTGTATGGCGTCGCGGGCTTGAAGGGGACTTTCAACACCCTCTACCGCAACAACGGCGACGGTACTTTTACGGACGTATCGGAGAAGGCAGGAATCCTGAAGACGCGCCCCACCTATGGGTTTACACCGCTGGTGGCCGACTTTGATAACGACGGTTGGCCCGATATTTATGTGGCGGACGATTCCACTCCCAGCCTGCTTTACCAAAACAATCACGACGGCGCCTTTTCAGAGATTGGCCTTCTGGCTGGTGTGGCATTTAACAGCAATGGCCATACCCAGGCCGGCATGGGCGTTGACGTAGGCGACTACGACGGTGATGGAAGGCTCGATATTCTGAAAACAAATTTCTCGGACGAACCCCCTGCCCTTTTCCACAATGATGGGCAGGGATTCTTCACAGACGTTACGGTCCAAGCAGGGCTTGCGGGGGCCGTGCAGAATGTGAAATGGGGAACGGCATTTTTGGATTTTGACAACGACGGCAGCCAGGACATCGTGATTGTTACGGGCCCGATTTATCCTCCTGGCGTGAACAGCCATCATCCCATGGCGTCCGAAAGCGGCAAAAATCTTCTTTTCCGCAATCTGGGTAACGGACGATTCGAAGACATCTCTGCAGAATCCGGGCCCGCGTTTTCAGAATCGCGCTGTGGCCGGGGGCTGGCCGTTGGCGACCTGTTCCACACCGGACAGCTCGACCTGGTGGTGAACAACATCAACGACCGGCCGTCTTTGCTTCGCAACCAGCGGCCTTCGTCGAATTCGTGGCTGCTCATCAGGCTCGTCGGGACGAAAACCAATAAATCCGCCATCGGTTCACGAGTAACTGTAATCGCTGGAGCGCAGCGGGCAATGCAGGAGGTCAGAAGCGGCGGCAGCTTCTGTTCGCAGAATGATCTGCGATTGCACTTCGGCCTGGGACCGAACGTGCGCTCGGCGCGCATGGAGGTGCGCTGGTTGAGCGGAAGCACACAGGTTCTGGAGCGCGTGCCGGCCAATCGACTGGTGACCATCGAGGAAGGCAAAGGCATAGTGGCGCAGGAACCGTGGTAATTTTGATGAAGGTGCGGCGTCACGATGCAGAATTTGTAAGTTCCTGGAGAGTGGTCAATCCTCTGGTATGTTTTGGAATTGCCTGATCGTCATTTTTCTGTCCCATAAGTGGCTTTACCGTCATGCCATGCTGGTTTTCCTGATCGTTCCCGTGGCCTTGGGACAAACGCGTATGCCATCGGCGGCGGTTCCCAACAGTCCGAATTCCGCCGAATACACTCAGGCGGTAAATCTGCTGAAAAGCCATCAGGTGGATCAGGCGCTTGCGGCAATCCGCGCGGGGCTGGATAAGAACCCTTCCGACTGGCAACTGTACGACTTGCAGGGGCTTGCCGAGAGTTCAATAGGACACGCTAATAAGGCCGAAGCCAGCTTTCAAAAAGTGATTCAATTGGCTCCCAAACGCGCTCTGGGCTATGCCGATCTGGGCGTGCTGTATTTCCAGTTGGGAAAGTCAGACGAGGCGGCGCGGCTTTTCAAGTTGGCGCTTGACCGCGAGCAAGACAATTTCAGGGCCTTGCTGGGGCTCGGCACGATTCTTCTTGGATCCAATCAACCCGCACAAGCGGCGGAAATGTTAAAAACTGCGTGGAGTTCGAACCCCGGTAACTTCCGGGCCGGCTATGAGTATGCCCTGGCTTTGCGCGATCTGAAGCGACCGAGGGAGGCTCGAGAGGTCCTCGCGAAGATGCCCGCCCCTGCCCAGCCCGAATTCGCTACGAAATATTATGCTCTTTCAGGGTCAACGGAAGAGGACCTGCAAAACTGGCCTGCGGCGGCCCGGGATTATTCCCGTGCATACCACTTCGATCCTGGAGAAATCGAAATCTATTCATCCTGGGTCCGCGCGGCGGTCAAAAGCAGGGACCCAAATGAGATTCGTGCGCTTCCACCTCCTCCTGCAGGGTTCTCCGCTCAGCAGCATTTCGCTCTAGGTACGATGTTCGCCTCCGCAGGATCGTTCAAGCAGGCCATACCCGAGTTCAGGGCCACCTTGCAGGCGGACCCCGCCAATGAGGCGGCGGCGTACAATCTGGCGCTTTCCTGCCAGCAAATGGGCAACTCCCAGGAGGCCATTAGCGTGATTCAATCCGCCCTGCAGCATAAGCCTTCGGCCGCGCTCTATAATCTGCTAGGTTCGGTGGAAGAGCAAAGCGGGAATTACGTTCAGGCCGCGCGAGATTTGCGGCGGGCCGTGGACCTCAATCCGGCGAGCGAAGAATACTACTTCGACCTCGGAATGGAATACCTGTCGCATTACGCATTTCGGCCCGCACTCGATGCATTCGAAGTGGCCGACACAAAGTTTCCCGGCACTCTCCGCGAGAAGGTGGGTCTGGGTTATGCCCATTACGGGTTGCACCAGTACCCGGAGGCGGAGCAGGCTTTTCTGGATGCGATTGAAATCAGCCCTTCTGCCCCGGCTGCAATTGCGGCATGGAATACGCTGTCTTCTTTTCTCACACCCGGCGGATACCAAAAGATCAGCGGGCGCTTGCGCCAACTCGCTGAGGCCCACCCATCGAGCGCCGAAGCTCTCTATTACTGCGGCGTCAGCATTTTTCAATCTGGCGAAGGGATGGGCAAGCCCGCCGGCCTGGCCGCTGCCGAAGAATACTTGAAGCGTGCGATAAGTCTGAAGCCCGATTACGCCCTTGCGCATCTTGAGTTGGGGCAGATCTATGCGTCCCGCAATGACTTTGGAAATGCGATCTCCCAGTTTCTGGAAGCGATCAGGATCGATCCTGACTCCGCAATAAGCCACTACCAGCTTGGCCAAGTCTACCGGAAAACAGGGAAGCTGAAGATGGCCGGGCAAGAACTTGCTCAATACTCCCTTTTATCGCAGGAAGAACGCTCCGAGATGTCGCATCATCAAAGTGAAATCAAGAAGTTTCTCATCGTGGAGACAGCCAGACCTGGTAAGTAAATCGTGAGGCGCGTGGCGATTTCGCCCGTCTTAATTCTCCCCTTAGAACAACTCCCGCCTGCCGCAGCCAGTAAATTTTTCTGATGTGAACTGACCTTTCCAACCTTGATCGCAGGAAAAGTACCGCCAGTCACGAAGGGTGCGCCGTGTCCTGGGTCGGTTATTGGCTTCCTGGCAGTGGGCCGAGAAGCGCGACGGCCCGTATGTTGCTGTTTATATGGCTGCTTGATATTCTGGCTGGCCTGGCCTGATCCAATTTCCCCGGCGGCTGCTGCCATTAATTCTCAAGAAAATTAATGATTGACTGAAGGCTGGGCCGCCAATTATACTCGACCTCACCTGCGGAATGACTGGCGGAACAGAGGGAACATCAGGGTTTGGGTCACGAGCCCTGATGGTTCGATTTCATCGTCAGCATGCCGGGAGGATGTCTTTTTCGCATTTCATTAACGTGAACTACCCTGGGGATTCAGAAATGGCCAGATAGTGGTCTCCTTGCTGTACCGGGACCGCGGAAAAATGGCGGATCCGCTACGGCATCGAGCTGAAAACAGCTTCTGAATCTCAAGAAACTGGAGGCACTGGCAATGCAAAGGTGCATCATGCAGGCAGCGAAATGTGTTGTCATCGTGGCATGTATGGTCTTTTGGGGAGTCGCAACCGTGGAGGCGCAAGTTGACAGAGGCGGTGTTGCCGGGACGGTGACGGATTCGAGTGGAGCAGTCGTCCCCGACGCAGCGGTGACCATCGTCAATATTGGTACCCAGCAGACAACGCGGCTCACAAGCGACAGCTCGGGAAATTTTCTTGCCACCAATCTCCCCATCGGCCAGTACACGGTCGCTTTCGAAAAGTCGGGGTTCAAGCGGACCCTCCATAGCAATGTCTCCGTCAGTGTGAACCAGACAACACGCGTTGACGCAACTTTGGAAATCGGGCAAGTAACCCAAAGCGTGGAGGTTTCAGCGGCCCCACCGCTGGTTCAAAGTCAGAGTTCATCCCTGGGCACTATTGAAACCGCGCGCCGCATCGTTGACCTGCCGCTCAATGGCCGGAACTTTATTGCCCTGGCGTATCTGGGCCCGGGCGCCAACATGGCCCCACCCGGGGCCAATGTCGGCGGGGGAGTTTTCGAGGACGTACGGGCCAATGAAGGGCTCACCGTCAATGGGATTTCGGCCTCGCAGAACAATTTCCTGATGGATGGCGTAGACAACAATGAATGGGGTCTTGGCGGTGTGGTGGCCTTACCGCCACCGGATGCAATCCAGGAATTCCGGACAGAAGAAAACGCCATGAGCGCCGAGTTCGGACGGGGCGGCGCCGCTGTTAATATCGTGCTCAAATCCGGAACCAACCAGCTCCATGGTAACTTTTGGGAATTCGTTCGAAACGACAAACTCGATGCTCGAAACTTTTTTGACGATACGCGCCCCGCATTTCGCCGGAACCAGTTCGGAGGCTCCGCGGGCGGTCCCATCATCAGGGACAAACTTTTTATTTTTGGGGATTATCAGGGAACGCGCATCCGCCAGGGGCAAACGTATCTCTCCACGGTCCCGACCCCGCTGGAGCGCACCGGTGACTTTTCCGAAATGGGCACGCCGCTGTTTGACCCGTATACCACAGACCCGAATACCGGCGCTCGCGCTCTTCTCAACCCTGCCGATCCGTTTGTAATTCCTGCGGGCCGCATCAATTCTGTCGCGCAAAATGTCGTGAACCTTTACCCGCTCCCGAACCGGCCGGGCGTTGTGAACAATTATCTTTTGAACCCCAAGTACACTCAGGACGAAGATTCCACTGACATCAAAGTCGATTTTCCATGGCGCGCGCAGGACCAGTTTTTTGGACACTACACGTTTGATGACGTCCGGGCGCACACGCCGGGTCCACTGGGTGATCTCGGCGGAACGGATTGCTGCCCAAGTGATGGCACCAATAAAGCGCAGAATGCGGCAATTGGGTGGACCCATACCTTCAGCCCCACCATGCTTGCGGTTGTGACGGGAGCCTGGGAACGATATCTGGTGAAGGCCAACCCGCTGCAGTACGGCAATAATCTATCTGAGCAGCTCGGCATTCCCGGAGCTAACCGGGGCGACCTCACAACTTCAGGGCTGACGGCTTTCGACGTTTCGGGCTTCACAGGGTTGGGAGATTCGCTCTGGACGCCCGAATTTGCAGCCGAAAACATGGCCGATCTGTCAGGAGTTCTCACCAAGATGGTGGGTAAGCACACCCTGAAATTTGGGGTGAGATATATCAAGATGCAGCGGAATTTCTTCCAGTTGCAGTCTTCGAAGGGGCGGTTTGAATTCGACGGGTCGTATACCCAGGACTTATTGACGGGAGATGGCGGAAACGCGCTGGCCGACCTTTTGCTGGGAGTGCCGAACCACAGTGAACGCGACGCTCTCCAAGGAAGATTCCCGACCCGCTACTGGAGCCTCGACGAATTTGTCCAGGATGATTTCCGCGCCACGCCGGACTTGACCCTCAATCTGGGGCTGCGCTACTCCATTTTCTCGCCGGCCGCCGGGCGCATCGGGAATTTTGACTTTCAGCGGGCCATCGTTGTCAATGACCAGGACGCCGGGCCCAACGCGGTCAGCGAGCCACATGCCGGTGTAGCCTTCGATTATGGCGATTGGGGGCCCCGTGTTGGCTTTGCCTGGACCCCCTTCGGCCATAAGACTACTGTAGTGAGGAGTGCTTATGGGGTGTTCTACTCGCCGCAGGGAAACATCTTCGATGACCTGGGCTTGAATCCGCCATTCCTGGACTTTGCCAGCCATGATTTTTCAGCGGGTAGCATTCCTACAACCAGCCAATTGGTCTCGTCCGGCTTTCCTTCGACAATCATCTTTCCCGACCCATTGCATCCCGCCGGAAACCTGCGCGTCCAGGGACCCAAGCGCTGGATGCCCAAAATCATGGAGTGGAATTTTACGGTCCAGCATCAACTTGGCCAGAACTGGGTGGCGCAGGTTGGTTATGTGGCAACACGCGGTTACCGCCTGTGGAACCATGAAACGGGCGACCTGAACTCACCCACCGAACCTCGGGACTCTAATTTCTCTGATCCCACAGGAAACATGGGCCGGCGATATTTCAATGTTCTGCCGAACCTCGTTTCGCTCCTCCCTCTCGATTACGCACAGTTGTCGATGTTCTACAATTCGTTCCAGGCCAAACTGGAAAAACGCTTTGCGAACGGATTGTCCCTCCTCACCGCATACACTTATGCCAAGAACCTGGGCACATCGGACGGTTACGTCTCCGGAAGTTTCCAGAACATCTACGATCCAGGGGCAAGCCGCGGGCCGATCGGCTCTGATAGGACCCATCAGCTTTCCGTAAGTTACCTCTACGATCTACCTTTTGGCCGCGGAAAGACCTACTTGACGAATGCCGGAACCGCTTCCGATGCCATCCTGGGGGGATGGGAAGTCAGTGGGATTGTCGCGGCGCAAAGCGGGTTGGCTATTACTCCCGGTCTGTCGTTCGATCAGACCAACGCAGGAGCCCCGAGCCCGAGGCCGGATATGATCGGCAACCCGAAAGACTTCTCGATTGGCACTTCGACCCAGGCGGCGCTGGGTTGCAGCCAGCCTGGAAAGCAGACCTTAGATTGTTTCTACAATCAGGCGGTGTTTATCCTGCCGCCCATTGCTCCCGGCCAGAACTTCGCCCGGGTATTCGGGAACACGGCCAACGGCGTTCTCCGTGGTCCGGACCTGGTCAGCTTCGATTTCTCGGCCTTGAAGAATTTCAAGTTCAGTGAGCGGTGGACCCTGCAGTTTCGGGCCGAGATGTTCAACATATTCAACCATCCGAACTTCGCGAATCCCGACACCACCGTGGACAATCCTGGCGGTGCAAGCATCACCAGCACGGTACCGGACAACCAACGCGAGATTCAGTTCGCACTGAAGCTTCTTTTCTAATCTGGGAGAGCTGCGTTGATGCGCCGCTGGAAGGCAACCGCGCCGGCCGGACGAAGCCGTGGCCGGCAACCTGTTTCACGCTCAGAGAGGAAGATCATGATGCGAATCGCGCTGATTCTTGTGCTCATCCTTGGCCTCATGCCTGTATTCTCTATGGCGCAGGAAACAAAGCTTGAGGACATGACTGGGAAGACGGTCCTGGTGTTTTCGCCGCACCCGGATGACGAACTGTTCGGCGCAGGGGGCACGATTGCCCTGCTGAACAAGAACCACAACAAGGTGATCGTGGTGCTTTACACAAACGATGATAAAGGCAGCTATGACCTGGAGATGAGTTCCGAGCGCCTGGCCCGAATTCGGAAGAGCGAAGAAGAGGCGGCGGAAGCTGTGCTGGGCACGCCCCAAGAGAACATCATCTGGATGGGCTATCACGACGGCATGTTGGAATACGCGCCCCAGCCCAAACTGACGGAAGAGGCCACCGCGATCATTCGACGAGTGCGTCCTGATGTTCTACTCAGCATCGACCCGGGAGACTGGTATGTGCGCTGGCACAAAAGCGACCACCGCATGGCCGCGCTTAACACCATCGATGCAGTACGCGCCGCCGAGTTCTGGCTCTATTTTCCGAACCAGCTTCTGGAGCAGCATCTACAGCAGTACCAGGTGCCGTCGATGTACTTCTATTACACTGCGCCTCAGGACACAAACTACGAGGTCAACATTGACAGCGTCATGGACCTCAAACTCCAGGGAGCCATGAAGCACGTCAGTCAGTTCGAACCTGCAATCCACCATTACCGTCCGGACTGGGACCCCAAAGACGAGGCCAGCGCAAAAGCGGAACTGAAAAAGCTGCAGCCGAAGAAAGATGGGCACTACGTCGAGCAGTTCCGGAGGGCTACGGGATTCAATCAGGAATAGGGCCAGGTGTGCCGTAGTGCGCCTGCCATCGGGCGGACGGTTGCACCAGCGCGAAATGTGTAAAAGTCGCGAAATCGAGGGAGGGGAACGCGATGCGGTCGCATGTCAAATTTTCGATTAAGCATGTGCTTTGTTGCACTGGCGCCCTGATAGGACTGGCAAGCATTCTGCCGCCGACTCTTTCGGCCAGGCCGCAGGAAGCACGCGCGCCATCGCATATTCCTCCCCGGCGGTCATCGCAAATTCACGACGGATTTGGAATCAATTCGGACCTGCCTAGAGAGCCCTACCTTCCGTGGGACCGCTGGTGGTGGACGCGCATGGCGGACGCCGGGGCCAAATGGATCCGGATTGGGCAATACGAAAACAGTTCAGACCTGACTAGTTGGGACTGGATTGAGCAGAAGCGCGGAGTTTACGCGGCGCCGCCCGGCCTGGACGATTATGTCAACTGGCTGGTGGACAACGGCATCGATATCCAGGTCCAGTTGATGTACGGCAATCCCATGTACACCGCGCAGGCGGGGAAGTTGCCGGATTCCATCACTCCGGAGCCCGGAACGTTCCATAACGATGACCGCAGCCTCTATTCGGTGTTCTGGGCGCCGACAACGCCGGACCAGATTGCTGCTTTCATAAAGTACGTCAAGTGGATGGTCGGCCATTTCCGCGGGCGCATCCATTACTGGGCGTTATGGAACGAACAGGACATCGGCTACTGGAACCCTTGGGGGAACCCGGAAGAGTACGGCCGGTTGCTGAAAGCATTCGTTCCCGCTGTGCACGAAGCTGATCCCGATGCCAAAGTGATTTACGGCGGGCAGGCGGACCCGATCCGCGATTTCGCCAAGCGCGCTCTTGACGTGTGCCAGTGCGCCTCCGGAATCGACGTGTTCGCATATCACACCTATCCGGGCTACGGACAGAACATGAATCCGGAGACCATGGATTACGGCGCCTACAGCAACGAATCGCCGGCCAAACTCCGGGACCTGATCCGCCACTATCCCGGCATCCGGCCTGACATTCAATTCTGGGATGACGAATTTAATTCCATCCCTTCATGGACGGGCTCGGACGATTCCGTGCAGTCGAAGTACGTGCCGCGTGGAATGGTTTACAACCTTGCGGCCGGCGTAAAAACCTTTGTATGGCTGCTTGCGGCGGGTACTGACGGAAACGAATTTGACGATTTCGGCCTGATCCACGGGCTGAGATATCTGCCGGAGGATTTCACTCCACGGCCCGTGTTCAGCGCCTACGAACATACCAACTGGCTTTTCTCGGATACCCGCCTCGACCCCTCTATCAAAATTGAAAACCCGGATATCCCCGCCTTGCGGCGCAAGACGAGTTTTCCATTTCTGGCCTATGGGTTCCGGTCGCAGAGCGGCAAAGCCGTTGTCGCGTACTGGATGGCGGCCCACAGCCTGCCCGGCAATAACTTCCCACCGCTCTATTCGCCATTGACCATCGAGAACTCCGGCATCGAGCACCCGGTGCTGATTGACGTGGTCTCAGGTGAAATCCGGCCGCTGAACTGGAAAACGGGAACGACGGACACCCTGGAGTCGGTGCCGGTGCGCGACAGTGTGATGGCTATTACGGATGCGAGCTACTTCGATTGGGCCGTTCTGCCGGAGGCACCCAGTTCGCTGACTGCCAGAGTGGCAGGCAGTGCCGTGAGGCTGGCGTGGGAAGTCCATGGCGGGAGCCCCTCCGGAGTTGTCGTCGAGCGGCGCACGGGTGAAGGCGCGTGGACGAGCATTGCCAAACTGTCTTCCACGGCTTCGCAATATGAAGACGCTTCGGCGCCCGCGGATTCAGTTGTTACGTATCGCGTGCGCACGGTGAACGACGCGGGCGAATCGGCCTATTCGAACGTGGTCCACGTTGAGAGATAAGGAGCAGACGATGGGAAAACTGGCGATCACCGGAGGCAAGCCCGTCCGAAAAAAACCGTTTTCCGACTGGCCCATCTACGGCCGGGAGGAGGAACGCGCCGTGCAGAAGGTCCACCTCGATAGCGGGCTTTCGCTTTTCCGCATCCGCACCATGCAGCAAGTCGTCGCCGAAAACATGGAAGACACCAGCCTGCAAACCTGGCTGCTCGGAATCTTCGCCGCACTGGCTCTCGTGCTTGCCGCTGTGGGCGTTTACGGTGTGATGGCCTATCTCGTCACGCAGCGCACTCACGAAATCGGCATTCGCGTCGCCCTCGGAGCGCAGCCTCGCCACGTACTCTCGCTGGTCATGGGCCACGGAGCGCGGCTCGCCGCCATCGGAGCCGCCGCTGGCGCGGCACTGGCTCTAGCGCTCTCGCGCCTCATGTCCACTCTTCTTTTCGGCGTAACGCCCACTGACGTGCCCACGTTCGTGTCCGTGATTGCCTTTCTGATGGGCGTCGCGCTGCTCGCCTGCTACATTCCCGCGCGCCGCGCCATGAAAGTTGACCCCGTGATCGCCCTTCGCCACGAATGAGCGTAGCTGTCACTCCGGCCAAGTAATTCATAAGCTACGCCGCGCGTATCGCGTGTCCGATTCTTGCCGCCGCAGGATTACACTGCTCATTCGCGAACACCTTCAGCGATTTTCAGAGCAGATCAAATTCATCGGAGCTTTCGACTCATGCCCAACGACCTATTGCCGCCAGTGCCCGCTAAACCATCCGGCCCACCGCCCATGCCTACGCCCTCGATTATTTCCGCTATGCTGAAATCGCACGCGCGCATCAGCGATTTGATCTTTTCGCCCGGCAAACTGCCCCAGGTCGAATCCGACGGCCAGCTCGTCGGCGTCCAGATTCCCGGCGTGGAAATCCTGCGGCCCGAAGACACCGCGCGCATCGCCGCCGATTTGATCGGCAATAATAATTACGCCGTCGAAAGGCTCCGTCAGGACGGCTCCTGCGACATTTCCTACAGCCTGCCGAAACTCTCGCGCTTCCGTGTGAACATTTTCACGCAGCGCGGCAGTTGCGCCATCGTTATGCGCGTGATTCCCTCGAAAATCCCAAATTTCGACGATCTCAACCTGCCTCCGCAGCTTCAGGAAACTGCCGAGCTTCGCAACGGAATCGTGCTCGTCACTGGCCCCACTGGCTCCGGAAAATCCTCCACGCTCGCGGCCATCATCAACAAAATCAATCAGGAAAAGGCGTTTCACATCCTCACCATCGAGGATCCCATCGAATTCCTTCACAATCACGGGAAGGGAACCATCCATCAGCGCGAACTTCACAGCGACACGCCTTCCTTCGCCCTCGCTCTTCGCGCCGCTCTCCGCCAGGCGCCCAAAGTGATTCTCGTCGGCGAAATGCGCGACCGCGAAACCATCGAAATCGCCATGGAAGCCGCGGAAACCGGCCATCTCGTTTTTTCCACGCTGCACACCATTGACGCTTCCAAAACCATCGAGCGCATCGTCGGCGTCTTTCCTCTCGCCGACCAGCAAGTGATTCGCATGCGCTTCGCCAAAAGTTTTCGCTACATCATTTCGCAGCGCCTGCTTCCGCGCAAAGGCGGGCAGGGCCGCGTCGCCGCCATCGAAATTTTGAAGTCCACCATGCGCACACGCGAATACGTTGAACGCGGCGAGAGCGAAGGCAAATCTCTCGTGGACGCCATGCGCGATGGCTCGACCGAAGGCATGCAGCATTTCGACGCGGAATTGGAGCGCATTGTGCGCGACGGAATTATTGACCTTCAGACCGCGTACGCATTCGCCACGAATGTCGGCAATTTCCGCCTGCAAATGGCCGATTTTGCAGAAGCTCAAGGGGAAGGGAATTCTCGGAACGGCGCCGCGCGAAAAGCGCCCGCCACGAAACCAGCCGCGTCCGCTCCTTCGACAGGCTCGCCGGAAAAATCCATGCTCGACGGCCTCGAAATCGAGCGCTAATGGGCTTTCATCTTTTGCTGTGAACGGGTCAACTTGGCTCGCCGCGGCACACGCCAGCCGTCTCGCAATCGGCGCACGTAAGCATCCGCGTGCTCATCGGCCCACAGTTCTTTGCCCGATCCTCGCAGTGAGAGCAACGGATCCTTTTTCCCGCATTTTCGGTGAGTCATCACAGAGCACCATGCCTATTCTAATGCTTTGCCCTTTGTCTCCGGCAGCGCCAGTGTGAGCAGCGCCGCAACCAAAAATGCCGCGCCCAGCAACAAGAACGATCGTCCCAATCCATAATGCACAGCCAGCGCGCCAATCGCCAGCGGAGCCGCCGCCGAAATTCCTCGCCCGATGTTGTAGCTCAATCCCATCGCCGTCGCGCGTATCTCCGTGGGAAATAATTCCGACGCAATCGCGCTGAACCCTGAAAAATATCCCGTCCCGAAAAACGCCACCAGCGGCCCCATCGCCAGCAGCCACAACGGACTTCGCAGCAATCCGTAAATCGGCGTCAGCAGCGCCGCCACCAGCAAATAACTGAAATACGTTCGCCGCCGTCCCCACACATCCGCGACAAATCCGAACGTCACGTACCCGAACCACTGTCCCACAGCGATGATGATCAGCCAGCTATACGTTTTCGAAACACTCAGCCCGCGCCCGCCCTGCGCCACCGGCAGCGAAAAATACGCCGGAATCCACGTGAACAGCCCCCAATATCCAATCATGCTGAACGTATTCATCGCTGTTGCGACAAAGCCATTCCAGCGAATGTCTTTGCGCCACAATTCGCGAACAGGCACGCGCCGCGCATTTACGGAGGAATCTCCGCGCTCTTTCCAGATTTCCGGCTCCGGCACGCGCCGCTGAATCCAAAATGCGACCAGCGCCGGCAGCACGCCGACAAAAAAAACGCCGCGCCATCCCCAGCGCGGCAAAATCGCCCAGGCCGCGCCCGCCGCGAGCATCCCTCCAATTGCCCACGTGGACTGCATCAATCCCAGCGCCTTGCCGCGATGCTCCGCCGGCCACGTCTCCGCCACCAAAGCCGCGCCCGCGGTCCACTCGCCACCCATCCCTAATCCCAAAATCACCCGAAAAACCGCCAGCACCGCCACCGAGCTTGCGAATCCGCACGCCGCCGTCGCCAGCGAATAAATCACAATCGAGGTCGAAAGCGAACGCGTCCGCCCAATGCGATCCGCCACGAATCCGAAAATCACGCCTCCGACTGCCGAAGCCACCAGCGTCAGCGAACCGAGCAGCCCGCCCGCTTCTTTCCCGAGTCCCAAATCGCGCATCAGCGACGCCAGCACCATCGCGTACAGCGTCACGT
>DASTAW010000012.1 GCA_035712365.1 Terriglobia bacterium | reverse complement strand
CGTCGCGCTAGCTCCAACGGACTCGTACCCCGCCTGTCTGAGTTGTCCCAGAAGATGCCTCCATGCGCTTTTTCCGAGTAGGCACCCACACGTTTTTCACGGAGAAATCGTTCACGACAAGGGCCATCGGCGGAATCCCCGAGTTCACGCCCGAGCGAGGATGCATGGTCGAAAGTGGGTGCAAGAATCCCTGCCCATTGGTTCCCCACTTGTTTGATCAGAACGCCCCAGTTTTCATGGTGACGATCAGTGTTCCCGATCAGGGCATCGAATACGAGGTATCCGGCGAATAGCATCTTCGCCTTGCGTGCGCTCCACTGAGTAACGAAAGCGCTGTCGATTGCCGCGAAGATATTCGTCAGTGTGTGGTCAGACTGCCGGAATGCTTTATCCGGGTCGTACCCTAGGACCCTACCTGCCAGAATCTGATTGCCATGAAAAAGACTCCGACCGCGGCGCGTGAACGACTCGGTAGCGGATCCGTGTGAATCCCCGAAGGCAGCCAACTCAACCCGGGCATGAAGAATTCCCAGGCTAGCCGCTACCTCCGCTGCGATCTTTTCTGCCCAATGTTGACCAGTGTTTTCTTGGGGGTACTTGAAGAGCCACTCCGATCCCTTGTCGTTCTCCTGATACCAAAACTTCTCTTTGCTGCCCAGGGCCTCGGGCTCCAAAACCCATTCTTGCTGGATCTTAAACACCTGATAGGGTTGTTGCGGCATGAGATTTGCTATTAGCCGTGCTTCCCGCTAATGCTGCAATCACTAAGCGGTATTGAGTTGCCAATTCAGGTCAGAAGCACCACAGGGCCTGAGGGGGCCCTACGATTCAAGATCGAGCTGCTTGATTTCAATTGGGAAGCCCCGTCGACCTTTGCCGATGGAGCGATCAGCCATGCAATTGCTGGCTGAGGTAATTTTGCAGGCCCACTTGTTCGATCAAGTCGAGCTGGGCTTCGAGGAAATCGACGTGGTCTTCCTCGTCTTTAAGGAGGGCCTCGAAGAGATCGGCTGAGGTGTTATCACCTTCCTTGCGAGCGAGCGCGATGTACTTGTTGTATTCCACAACGGCTTCTTTTTCGAGCACCAGATCGTTCTGGAGCTGCTGTTGGACGGTCTTTCCGACCCGGAGTTTCGGGAAGTCATTCAGGTTGGGGATCCCTTCGAGGAAGATGATGCGCTCGATGAGGGCTTCGGCGTGTTTCATTTCGCCGATCGCCTGCTTCTTGATTTCGGCATAGAGGTGTTTGTACCCCCAGTTGCTCTGCATCTCGCCGTGGAGAAAGTACTGGCTGATGGCCATCAACTCTTCGCTTAAAGCCTTTTGGAGAGCGTCGATAACGGCTGCGTTTCCCTTCATGTGGAATGTTCTCCTTTCACCAGATAATCTATCAAGTTTTGCAGGGCGCATCCAGAGCGTTTCGATTGCCGGAAGCCGGCGTCAGGAGGAAATGTCCTGATCGATCTTCTTCTCGCGGACGTGGGCAATCAGGTTTCGGACGCTGTTGGCGAGTTCGGCGACCTCGCCTTTCCCCTGCACGTCGAATTCAATTTCGTAGTTGCCGGCTGCGGCGTGGTCCACCGCCGCTTTGAGGTCGTGCAACGGCTGCACCACTTCCTTGGGGAGGACGTAACTGACCCAGATGCTGATCAGCAAAACCAGCAGGGAGACGCTGCCCAGGACCCATTCGGCGCGGCGCATCAGGTCGCGGGCGTCGTCGTGGTCCCGCTCGACCCGGTTCCAGCTTCGCCGCTCCAGCCCCGCCGCACCGGTCAGAAACGACTGCGCTGAATTCTGCAGGTCCACTGAGATGGACAGCAGGACGGGGTCCTCGCTTCCTGCGGCTGCGATCTCGGAGTCAAACAGGCTGGTGCGGTCGTGCAACTGCCGAACCAGAGCGGCCCTGCTTTGCTGGCGCGCCCCATGGAGGATGTCGTTCAAATCCTGCTCGTAGGCTGATACGGCGCTGCGAAGCCGGTCAATCCTGGGCTGGCCAGCTTCGCTGATGCGTTCGGATGCCTTGCCCAGTCCCTGCTGGTAGGCTTCCAGATCGGCCAGCATCTTTTTGATCGAGGGAGCTTCCTGGGCCTGTATCTTGCCAAGCCGCTGGATCATCTTGCGGAGGTTCTCAACGGTTTGCTGGCTGGCTTTGAGGTCTTGCTGATCGTGGAGCAGGAAGTAGTTCCGCTGGCTCTGCTGCGCGTCGAGCATCACAATAGAAGCGCGCTCCGCCTGCATGGCAACCGAGGCGTCCACGCTCACAATGCGATCCACAATCCAGCCCATTCTGAACAGGTAATAGACGGCCAGCAGGAGGACGGGAACCAGAATCAGACGGACGATGCCGAGACTGTACGCGACCCTGCGGCGCATAGACCTGGACCGGGCAAAAACCCGTGGCAGCCGCTGGTATCTCCAATCCATCGTGCAGTCTCCGTGGTCCGATCTGGCGATCCAACTGGCATTCGCCTATGCGCCCATTTCAAGGAAGGAGGCCCGGCGTGGGCCAATCATCAGCATCTTACCTGAAATCACCGCGGCATAGGAAGCGGTCTGGTTTTTGTTCTTTGGTGGGGAGCCTTAGCCTCGATGAGGGCGGTCGTTCCCACGGGAACTTCCCACGCGCCAAGCGCGTATAATTAAATGAAGGTTGGGTCCCCACGAAAAAACGGAGGAGTTGCCATGTTTTGCCCGAAATGTGGAAAAGAATATTCCCTGGCAGTCAATTTCTGCTCTCAGTGCGGCACCGAAATGCATCCGCCCGTGAGGCCGGCGAGGAAACTCATGCGCTCGCGCACGGACCAGAAGATTGCGGGCGTCTGCGGCGGGTTCGCCGAGTACCTGGACGTTGATCCGACACTCGTGCGCCTGATCTGGCTGGCAGCGCTGTTCCTGGGAGGCGGTGGTCTCGTTGCCTACATCGTTGCCTGGATCGTGATGCCTTTGGGGCCTGAGCAGCGAGATGTGAGCCCTCCAGCGCCCGCCGCGGCGCCGGTGTCGCAGCCCGTAGCGCATTCGTAGGTTCGAGGGTCAGCGATGCTCAGGGTCTGAAACTTGCGCATCTCAGGGAGTCTGGCGCAGAAAGGCCCGATGCTCGGTTTGCACTCGAGACTTGCAGCGGCTTTCCACTGCGTTGCTGGAAGCTGCAGGACGGCCTCCCACTTGTCCGCCGTCTGATGCTCGTCGCGTTCTGACAGAAGATAGCCGTCGATCGGGCGCTCGCAAATTACGCCAGAATGCGGCGCAGATCGCGAGCCTGGGCGGGATTCCTGCTCAACATGATTCGCTTCAGGCGCGCGAACTCATCGCGATCAATTTTTTGCACGGTGCCTCGGCCGCGATGCGGCGTGAACGCCAGGATATGGTCGAGATCGGGGCGGCGCTTGAGAGGGTTCCGGAGGCGCACGGCCCGGGCCGGCGGGCAGAAGTCGATCAGCGATCCCATTCCGACGTCGCGCCCGTTTGAAGCCGCGCGCGCCACGCCTCGCAACTCCTTGTGGTCGGTCTCATAGCAGAGGAACAGGTCGCCGCGTTTCACCTCCTCTCGCAGGTAGCGGAGGCTGGATGAGCTCTTGATCCAGCCTTCGTCGCCCATGGGGTAGATGCCGCGGGACCTTGACCGGAAATACTGGTCGAACCGCCATCCACGCTTCGTATTGATTTTGAAAACCCACACTCTCATCGAGTCAATTCGGTTTGCTCCACTCCACCACGGCCTTGATTTCGTTGTCGGGATGTTTTTCAAGCACCTGGGCGAAGTCCGCGTAGGGCACCACATGGGTGATGATTTGCTCCATGGTTTTCCCCCAGGTCTTATAAGCCTTCCCGAGGTCCTCCACCGCCATTTCAAAATGCTTTCGGCTGGCGTTTACGCTTCCAATCATCACCTGGTTGCGGAGCACGAGCTGGCGCATCAGGACCGCTCCATCAAGTTGCAGGGGGCGATCTCCGCCCGGAATTCCTGTCAAGACATAAACCCCGTTGATACCCAGGGCGCCGAGCAGGTCAAACTCCACCCGGGCAATCCCGGTGGCCTCGAAGATCATATCAATCTGTCCGTAGACGTCGTCCAATGCCGAGGGCCTTGTCTGGCGGCCATCAACATACCTGCCGCCCAGTTGCTGAAGGATGCGGGGCCGCAAGCTGTCGGCGTCCACGATATCGAGTCCCAGCACCTCGGCTCCCCGGAGCCTGAGCGCGACGGCAGCCAGCAGTCCCACGGGGCCCAATCCGGCCACCAGAACCTGTTTGCCTTGCAGCCATTTCTGGGCGTCCGGGATGTTAGGGATGCGGACCGTCTGCACGGCGAGGGCTTCATCGATGGCCTTTTCGGCAACGGAAGTGGGTTCTGAAAGGACGCCTAGCGGCGCCTGCTCCCTGGGGACCTTGACAAAGTATCGTAACTGGTCGATGACCAGTTCGGTTTCGTAGCCGTCGCGCTGCTTGATACCGCGCTCCGTATAGTCTCCGGTTGAGCACATATCGCTGCGGTTGTTCAAACAGGCCCCGCAGTTGCCGCAGCCGCGCCGGACTGTAAAACACCCGAAGTCACCTGGCTGAACGGATTGCACCTGAGTTCCGACTTCCTCCACCTGTCCGAACATTTCGTGCCCGATCACCAGATCTTTTTGTCCGGGCGGCGCGTCGGCCCTGCCGCCGGATGCTTCCTCGCGGTCGGTCCCGCAGATCCCAACCCGCAGCACTCTCAGCTTGATCTCGTCTGGAGCGCCAAGCCTGGGTTCGGGGCGCTGGATGATGTTGGCTTCCTTGGTTCCCGGAATAATGGCGATAGCTTTCATGATGGGCCCCTCTCTCTTCAAATAGTTAAGGCTTTAATAAGCTTATCAAGCTGAACAGAGATTGGATGAAGTTTTCGCCGGACTGTCACCGCGCGGGCGTTTGGCCCTTTGAATAGCACCGCCCAATTTGCAAGAGAGTAACTCAGCAAACGGCGAAATTTCGCTTCGGATCAAGAGTAAATATGGAGCGTGAAATCGAAGCAATGAGTTTGGTGCTTGTGCTGGCGCTCTGCCGCTAAGGGTATGTGGCCGTGGCGCTTAGCCGATTGGCCAGGCCAACGCTGACCACGGTGGCGGAAAATTCAAGAGTGGCAGTTTTTGGCTCTAAGTTATTTACAGGTTTTGAACGTCGCTTCGATGTAAATGGAACTGACGGCCTATTGCTTATCGTGGAGCATAGCGTGTAGATTCATCTCAAATGAAGCACGCGAATTCCCTGGACATTGCCGCCGACTATCTCCTCATCGAGCGTCCCAAGTCGAAGCCGTCGGGCTGGTGGAAATGGGCGCTGGTCCTGATTCTCGCCGGGCTGTTTGTTTCCCGCTCGACGCGCCCGGTTGTGCGATTGTCCGCTGATCCCCCGCCATCATTCTACGACCACAACCGGAACCTGGACCGGAAAAGAATGCAACATGAGAGGCTTGTTGCGCGCGCTTACTGGGACGTGGCCGTCCAGCGGATTCAAACGCGTTATTCGCCGGCAAGTCCTCTGCCTGCCGAACCGCCTCCGGAATTTAGGATCTCTGCCGAGGCCGCGACCCTGGAGTCCGGGATGATGACCGCCCGGAACCATTACTGGGGCAAGCTGAGGAATGTGTGGAACGAGCGCGACGCCTGGGCTGTGTCCTATGGGTGGAATACCGGTTGGGCTGAAAGTATGTTGAACTCTCTTCCTCAGTACCTGCCCAAGTCCGTGACCGCTGTGTTCCGGAGCCTTGTCAACATCTTTAACGATATCGCGAAAAAGATCGCAGTTCCCTGAGAACACTCCGAAGGCCGTCTGCCAGGCAGAACGCTGCCTTTTGGGCCTTGCAGGCTGCACAGGTTTGGAGTCGCACCTTCGTCAAAACCTTCACGCATGGTCTTGCTCCTCCTGACCTTTGCCCCGCACCCTGGTTAACCCAGTCTGCGACCAGGGACCGAATGGCCCTGGACTGCTCGGGGGTCGCCGGAACGGGCTGAAAATCTGCCAGATAACCTTGAATGACAATTGATCATCTCAAGAAAGGGGTAGACCAAGGCAGATGGTAGCGACCAGAAGAATGCGTCTTGTTTCCTTCGGATTGGCGGCTTTCCTCGTCTGTGGGGTGATTTCCGTGTCCGCGGCGGATACCGCGGCTGTGCGGCCCTGTTCGGACGCCAGCAACAAGATGGACGACGTGTATTGCATCGGACAGAGGAATGTTGCTCATCGCAGCATCATCTCAGAACAGAAAGAAATTGCGATCGGACTAAAATATGCTGAGCAAATTAACCGCACCGCTAAGCTCGTCAAGGACCCTGTCATCACGGAATACGTAAACCGCGTCGCGCAGAACATCGCCCGGAGTTCGGATGCCAAGATTCCCATCACCGTCAGAGTGATTGACTCGCCCGAAATCAACGCGTTTACCCTTCCCGGCGGCATTATATATGTCAATACCGGCCTGCTGCACGCAGCGGGGAGCGAAGCAGAGCTCGCCGGCGTGCTGGCGCATGAGACGGCCCACGTGGCGTGCCGCCATTGGGCCTCAGATGCAACCAAGCAGACTCTGCTGCAGTACGCCATGCTTCCGCTGATCTTTACGCCGATGTCCTATCCCGTCTACATCGGGGTTTCAGAAGCGATGAACCTGGGTGTCCCGCTCGCTTTTCTCAAATTCAGCAGGAGTGACGAGCAGCAGGCGGACTTTCTTGGGTTGCAGTATATGTGGAAAGCAGGGTATGACCCGAACGCCTATCTTTCCATGTTCGCAAAAATTATTCAGGAGGGGAGAAGGACTCCCGGTAGCGTCGCCGGTGTTTTTATGGATCATCCGCCAACACAGGACCGCATTATTAATGCCGAAAAGGAGATCAAAACCGTTCTACCGGCCCTTCCGGAATACCTGCTGTCAGATTCAGAATTTCAGAGCGTCCAGGAGCGGTTGAATGACGTTCTCGGCAGGATGAAGAAAATCGAATCGGCCAGTAACAGTAACCGGCCGACTCTTGAGAGGCGTGAACCGAAAACCGGCCAACCGCCAGACACCAGCGGCGGCCAGACCTCGACGGATGACAAACCCCCTGTCCTAAAACGTCGCGATTAGCGCTCTACGGCCGTTACGATTTAAGGCCGGAAGCCGCCCTCTCAATTCTGCTCGTGGATGGTGAGGACAGAACGAATCTCGAACTCGCGAACCCCGTTTGGAGTGCTCACGCTCACTTCATCGCCAACCTTCTTGCCCATCAGGCTCCTGCCGATCGGAGAGGTGGTGGAAATCCATCCCTTACCGACGTCGGATTCCTCGCTTGTCACCAGCCGGTAATTGATCTCGACTTCCCTGTCAACGTCATATAGAACGACCTGCGAGCCAAAGGCGATGCGGTCCTTCGGTATGTTATTGACGTTGACCAGTGAGAGGTCCGCCATGCGCTTCTTGAGCTGAGCGAGGCGGGCGCCAACAAAGTCCTGCCGCTGCTTGGCCATGATGTACTCGGCGTTCTCGCTGAGGTCTCCATGCGCGCGGGCCTTTTTCAACTCCTGGGGCAACTCGTGGGTCAGTTCGTGTTCAAGGGCTTGAATTTCCTGCTGCAGTTTCTGGACGATTGATGAAGGCATGTGGTTAACATCCTGTACTTCGTCGCTTACGGCTCATTATAAAGAAAAATGAACAACAAACGCAACAATGAGAAAGCACGTGCAAATCGGCGCCGGGCCCTCGGCGTGAGCACGATAATCTCAGAAGTATAAGGAGTTGCTTAGGTTTCCGCCCGGCCGTTTCCTGCCCTGTTTCGTTGACTTCAAAAAGCTCCTTATGCTAGTTTCAAAAAAGTTGCCACTTTTCGCGAGGGCCCGTCTCAATGGCTTTTGATAAGGCCAAAACACTCCAGGAAGCGAACAGATACATCACGCAAGGAAAGATCGCCAAAGCAATCAAGCAATATCAGTTGGCCTTTGAAAATGAACCCAGCGACCTGACTTTGCTTAATGTCGTTGGCGACCTTTACGCAAGAGAGAACAACGTCCCGGAAGCACTGAAATGTTTTTACACGCTGGCGGACGCCTACACGCGCGAAGGTTACAAGCTTAAAGCGATCTCCATCTACAAGAAGATCGTGAGGTTGGACCGGGACAGCGTAGATCCCCTGTTGCGGTTGGCCGAACTTAGCTCCGCCCAGGGGTTGGCCCGGGAGGCACGAGAATGCTTTAAGAGCGCCTTAGATGCTTTCGAGAGGAAGGGCCAGCATGTCCAAAGCCTTGAAATCCTTCGCAAGCTTTGCCGGCTGGACCCGAGAAACCATAGCCTGCGCCTTCAATTAGCGCAAGCGGCTGAACGCGCAGGGGAAGGCCGCGAGGCGGTGGAGGCCTATCTGGGCGCCGCAGTCCTCGCCCGCGACAACGGAGACATTGCGGCATCCAGGACAGGCCTGGAGAGGGCCGCAGAGCTGGCCCCGGAGAGCGCGGAGGTCCATCTTCTCCGTGCCCGCCAGGCGTTGGCCGACAAAAAGCCAAAAGAAGTCGGCGAAATTTTAGGCTCCGTTCCCGAAATTCAGAGCAGTCCTGAGGCGAAGCGATTGCTGCTTGAATCATGCCTGGCCGCCAACAATCTGGACGCTGCGAGTGGATTGCTCCCCGACGTACTGGAATCAAATCCCTCGAATTTCGCGCCCGCCGCGGATTTTACCGCGCGCTGCATCGAGAAGGGTGAGTATGAGTCGGCATTCCAGGTTTTGAAGCGGGCCGCTCCCACGCTGATCGCCCGGCGCGAAACCGGCCCTTTAATGGAGACACTGCTCCGAATTTGGAGGTCTTGCCCGGAATGCATCCAAATTCTCGAGCTTGTCTACGAGGTAGCGGAAAAGACGTCCGACGCGGCAGCAATTCCTGAGGTCCTGAAGGCGCTGGAGGATGCCTGCGTTCAATCGGACCAGCTCGAAAAAGCAGAGCAGGCTTACGCCCGCCTGGCAGCGCTTGAGCCGGAAAATCAAACCTTCAAAGACCTGCTGCAAAGGGTCCTCGGGAGACACGTCAGGGAATTGACGCCGTCCGGCCAGACGCCGCTGGCGGGCGCTAATCCACCTCTCGAAAGGGATGCGACCTCCTCGCGGTTTGGCGGCGATAAAGGTACTCCACCGCAGCCTGGACGGGCTGGTACCCCTGCCGGTTCTTTGCCGCCGATACAGGAAGGACCTGTCGCGCAGCCGGTCGAATTCGATCTATCGCAAACTGGAGGTGCCGAGGACGCTCGCGCGCATGGACCGGAGGTCCCTCCTCCGAAGGAGATTTCTCTCGATTTCCGGTCTCCGCAGAGGGATGAGTCTTCCACCGGCGGCCCTCAGATTTTCCGTCCAGAGAGTTCCGCCAAGAAGGCCCCGCAACAAAACTGTGCGGAGCAATCGGAGGTTTCAAAGCCGTCTTTCAATTACGAGGAGAGCCGCGAAGAGGTTGAGTTTTACCTTCGCCACGGGTTTTATCAGGAGGCACAAAAGGCGGTTGAGGAACTTGAGAAGAAATGTCCCGCAGAAAGCCAGATATCAGAACTCCGCAGGCGGGTGGATCAGGCGAGCCGCGAATCAAAACCGACCGATGTACTGAAGTCCGCTCCACCCACAGGCGAACAGGGCGGGGAAAAGGCGGAATGGGACCTTCCGACCCGCTTTTTAGATTCTGCATCTGCGGCGAATCCCATCCGAGGAAATCAGGCGCCTGCTGCTTCCGCAGCGGAAGATGGCAAGGTTGAACTCATCGCAAACATGGCGCGCGAACGGGATTCAACTCTGCATGGCCTTTGCGACCCGGCCAGGTCGGCTGCTTCTTCCGCCAGTCAAGACAGTCGGGATAGCGGTTCGTCCGCTCCTGACGACGCGGCGGCGGAACTGCGATCGCTGCTGGATGAATTTGGCGGTAAAAGTGAATCTGCGGATAAGCCAGCAGATGACGAGCAGACGCATTATAATCTTGGTGTGGCATTTCGTGAGATGGGTCTGCTCGATGAAGCCATTGGAGAATTCCAGAAGGTCGTGAACAGGACGGGCTCAAAGCTCTTCGGGCCGCACTTCCTTCAGGGATGCACTCTGCTCGCATCCTGCTTCATGGACAAACAGATGCCAGCCATCGCGGCAAAATGGTACGCGCGCGCGCTTGACGCGCCCGGCTTGGACTATGAAGGCGCACTTGCTGTCTATTACGACCTTGGCATGGCCTTCGAAAAAGCCGGAGACACCACCGCTGCGCTGGAAAAATTTACTGAGGTTTACAGCCAGAACATCGATTACCGGGACGTCGCAGAAAAAATCCGTCTTCTCCGGCAGACTTCCCGCTGAATGGCATCGAGGGGCCGTCGTGACAACTCCGACGAAACCCGATGCCGTAACGTGTTCCGCTGGCGCCCCCTCGCAAGAACCGCGCATGAACCGTTGGCTGGCTATCCTGTATGTGGTGATCTGCTTCGAAATGGGGGCATCGCTCTTCCTGTTCCCCTGGGTCCCGCTGTGGAGCCAGAATTTTTTTGTGGGGCATTACTCCTGGGTCTACATGCTTGCGCGGAACTATTACATTCGCGGCGGCATCTCGGGCCTGGGCCTCATTGACGTCTTCCTGGCTTTTCATGAAGTCTGGCGGTTGCGACGGTCGATTGGACTGGTCCAGTAAGGTCCGGCGGGCCGGGAGCGGACGCAGGCCGGCCTGAAGTCTTCGGGCCTTTTCATTGCTTTTTTTCCATCTTCCATGCCGCCAAGCCTTGAAGTCAAGCCTTCAACATGCCTTCTCGGATCAGCCTCTACTACATTACTGACCGGCACGGGCTTGGCCCCACGCCGCTGGTTTCGCATCTTCAAGCTGCCGTTGCTGCCGGAGTGGACCTGATCCAGCTTCGGGAGAAGGACCTGGACACCTACAGAATGATCTTGCTGTCCAGAGCGACCGTCGAATTAGCGCAAGAATCAAACACAAAAATCCTGGTGAATGATCGATTGGATATCGCAATCGCTACTCACGCGCACGGGGTCCATCTCGGCGGACGATCCATGCCGTCTGAAAGTGTCCGCAGGCACGTGGACAGGGGTTTTCTTGTTGGAGTTTCCTGCCACTCGCTGGAGGAAGCGTTGAGAGCGGAAGCGGGCGAGGCCGATTACATCCTGCTGGGACCCATTTTCGAGACTCCATCCAAGCGGCCCTACGGGCCTCCACTTGGTCTGAACAAATTGTTAGAAGTTGCAGGCCGCGTTAGCATTCCCGTCCTGGCGCTGGGCGGCATCACAGTCGAGAGAGTCAGGGCCTGCCTTGAAGCCGGCGCAACGGGGATTGCCGGAATCCGGCTGTTTCAGGAGGGCCCGCCCATCGCGGACCGCGTCCGCGAGCTGCGCCAGCAATTCCATTGATGGCCAGCAAGCCCGCTGGCATGTTGGGCGTGACGTGGTGCCTTCGGTTTTGACTGCGGAGATTGCTCAATAGAGCGGCTGCGTTCTGGGCTTGGCGCAGGTCATGCCCAGCGCCTCCAAAAATTGACGCGCGCCGGCGGTCATCAGCCGCAAGTCAGTGCTCGCCTGAAAAAATTGAATTCCCTGCTGCATATATCTTTTGGCCTGTTCGGGATGGGCAATCGGAACTCCAACCGCCTTCTTGTGCTTTTGCGCCGTGTTCACGACCTCCTGGAGCGCTTCCTCAACTCGAGGATGGTCCTGCTTGCCGCGAAATCCCAGTGAAAACGCCAGGTCGCTGGTGCCCACAAACAGCACGTCCAGGCCTTCTGTTGAGGCGATGGCCTCGATATTTTCCACGGCTTTGGCCTCTTCGATGTTGGCGATTACCATCACGTTTCGGTCGGCAAAATCGTAGTAACCCTCGACCGCCGGCCAGCAGAACGTGGCCAGCCCTGCGCCGGAGCCGCGTCCGCCGCGGGGTGGATACTTGCACGCCGCCACCGCCTGGCGAGCCAGTTCGGGAGTGCTGGTGAAGGGAAAGATCACGCCGAGCACTCCGCAGTCGAGCACCCTTTTCGCCATCCACAATTCGTTCACAGGAACACGGGCAAACGGCAGGGACTTCAATCCTCTGGTGGCCAGCACCATGTTCCGCAGCGACTCCAGCGTGGTCGGACTGTGCTCCATTTCAATCCACAGAAAATCAAAACCCAGATTGCCGCCTGCGCCGCCACTTCCACGCTGGGGACGGTGATGGTTAGACCGAACACCGCCTGGCCCTCAGCCAGAGATTTCCTGACAGGATTTTCCCACGAAGGTCCCAGTTCAAGGCCCGCTGGCAACATATTGGACGCCCCTTTTGAGCGATATTACTTCCCAATCCCAAATCGATCGAGAGCAATTATAAGGTGATTAGCGGCCACGCAGGCAAGCATTCATGCGCGCCCAGGCACACGGCTGTTGGCGATGATCTGTAGAGACCCGGTCAAGGGGTCAGGCTGGCTGAGGGCGCTCGCGCCCTGGAACGCCTTGTGAAGGCTGAGGCTTCAGAACTTCAGTTGTTTCCCCTTCACCCGGCTTGGGAACTGGCTGCCGGACCAGTTCGGGAAGCGGCTTGCCTTCAATCAGCAGCTTCACCTCGCCGGCATCGAGGATTTCACGCTCGAGAAGCGCCTCGGCGATTCGGATCAGAATGTCGCGATGGTTATTGAGAATGTCTTTGGCACGCTGATACCCCGTGGTGACAAACTTCTTCACTTCCTGGTCGATCTTGATGGCCGTGTCTTCGCTGAAATCGCGCTGTGTGGCCAGGTCACGTCCCAGAAAGATTTCCTGCTGGTTTTTGCCGAACGCCAGCGGCCCAAGATCTGACATTCCAAACTCGCAAACCATCCGGCGCGCGATGCCGGTGGCCTGCTCAATGTCATTTCCGGCTCCGGTTGTGATGTGATTAAGGAAGAGCTCTTCCGCCACGCGCCCGCCCATCATGATGGCCAGTTGGGCTTCCAGAAAGTCGCGCGTGTAAGTGTGTTTATCGTCCAGCGGCAACTGCATGGTGACGCCGAGCGCCATTCCGCGGGGGATGATGGTGACCTTGTGAAGAGGGTCCGCATTGGGCAGCAGGGAAGCCACCAGGGCGTGACCCGCCTCGTGGTAGGCGGTGTTGCACTTTTCTTCGTCGGAGAGAATCATCGACCGCCGCTCCGGCCCCATCAGCACCTTGTCCTTGGCGGTGTCCATGTCCAGCATGCTCACCTGCTTGCGGTTCTGGCGGGCCGCCAGCAGCGCGCCTTCGTTCACCAGGTTGGCGAGGTCGGCACCGGAGAAGCCCGGCGTTCCACGCGCCAGCACCGGGAGGTCGACGTCCTCGGCCAGAGGGATTTTCTTGGTATGCACTTTCAGAATGGATTCACGGCCCTTCACGTCAGGCCGCGGGACCACCACACGCCGGTCAAAGCGCCCCGGGCGGAGCAGCGCCGGATCCAGGACGTCCGGCCGGTTGGTGGCCGCGATCAGGATCACGCCTTCATTCGATTCAAATCCGTCCATTTCAACGAGCAACTGGTTCAGGGTCTGTTCGCGCTCGTCATGGCCGCCGCCCAGTCCTGCGCCTCGGTGGCGGCCGACGGCGTCAATTTCATCGATGAAAATAATGCACGGAGCGTTTTTCTTGCCCTGCTCGAAAAGGTCGCGGACGCGCGAGGCGCCTACGCCGACAAACATCTCCACAAAATCGGATCCGGAAATCGAGAAGAAAGGAACGTTCGCTTCCCCGGCGATGGCCCGCGCCAGCAGGGTTTTCCCGGTTCCGGGCGGCCCCACCAGGAGGACACCTTTGGGGATGCGGCCCCCCAGCTTTTGGAATTTCTGCGGCTCCCGCAGGAAATCGATGATTTCATGGAGCTCTTCCTTGGCCTCCTGCACCCCAGCCACATCTTTAAAAGTAATCTTCTTGTGCTGGGTTGAAAGCAGCCGTGCGCGGCTCTTTCCGAATGAAAGGGCTTTGTTGCCGCCGCTCTGCATCTGTCGCATGAAGAAAATCCAGAGGCCGATCAGCAGAATCAGCGGAAGCCCATTGGCCAGCCACGTCATCCACGAACTGCTGGATTCGCTCTTTACCGTCACCTTGACGTCTTTACTCAGAAGGTCCTTGTACAGGTCGGGATAGTTGGCCGGAATCGTGGTCTTGAATTTCTGGTTGTCCTTTTTGAGGACCCCGGTGACATCGGTGCCGGAGATGGTGATTTCCTGTACGTTTCCGCCGTCCACCTGGTTGACGAACTGGGTAAAGGTATAATTGCTGACTCGCTCGGCGGTGCTTGACCGCACAACCGCCCAGATCAAAAGCGCGGTGACGACCATCACCACCCAGAAAATTATGTTCTTGACCGCCGAATTCACGATATTACCTCCCGTCCCCAACACGAGACGAGTGCTACTTGCTTGCCCGTCATATGTTTAGATGCACCAAACGTCGTTTTCGGTGCCACTCTGGCTCCCTCACCTTAGCCACCATCATGATAATACGAAACCCCCATGAATTTGCGAACTAAGCCAGACGGGTTTCGCGGATGACCAGAACTCGATCGCACTCCTCGTTGGCTACCGCCCACGCGGCACCGGGCAAACCGCGAGCGCACACAATCCCTAGCTCGCTATCCAAAACCGGCCAGCATGCCCTCTGGCCGAAGGGTATACGATGCCGGAGGAAAAGTTCCTTTACTTTGACGGATTTCTGAGATCCCGACGGGCGGTATCGATCTCCTGGGCGCCAGTTCCGAAAGACCAACCGTCCCGGCATTTTTAGCGGGTCCAACTTGGGCCACTCCATGTCATTATATCCCTGATCGGTGTCTGCGCAGCCAATAATTTTGAAAGTCACGCTCCGGCTGATTTCCGTGACGGTTATTGTACCCGGGACCACAACCTTGTAGACGAATTCCAAAGGACTTACGTTACCCTCTGCCGGCGAGAGAATCAGCCAGTCGAATTCACTCCGCGCCGTGAGACCATGTGGAACCTGCACCTTTTTGCCACTCTGTGAATCGATCGCCAAATGGTAGATGGACTCGATGTGCCGGTGAGTAACGCCCGCCAGGCCGCTTCCCACCTCCGCTACCATCTGGCGCAACACCCGCCTGGCCAGCGCGGGCGGCATATTTCGCAGGGCAGGGCGTGAAATCTTTACGGCGCCGTCCTCACGCAGCCGCCAGGCCCCAGCCCGCTCTCTGGCCTGGTGGTCGAGATAAGCTTCGTCTTCGCGGGCCCTTGCGGCCATTTCACTCAGCAGGCGTTTGATTTCCGGGTTGTACTCCCTTTCGAGCATCGGCAAAAGTTCCAGGCGGACTTTATTACGGCGAAAACGCGTCTCCAGATTGGTGGAATCCACGCGGAACGGAAGACTTCGTCTGCCGATTTCTGCCTCAATCTCGGCGCGAGTAAGGCCCAGAAAAGGTCGAATGATTTTGTTTTGAAGGTTGGAATGTATGCCTGCCAGCCCGCGGGTGCCCGTCCCTCGCAGGATGTGCAGGAGAACGGTTTCGGCCTGGTCGTCCAGAGTGTGAGCAGTTGCCACCTTGTCCACTTTTCCCTGGCGGATAAGCCCCAGGAAATAGCGGTAGCGGAATTCGCGCGCCGTGGCCTCCAGGTTGAGGCGGCGCTTGCGGGCTTCCTGGGCCACGCGGGCTTCGCCGCGAAAAAACGGAACGCCGTATTGCCCGGCAAGTTTCCGGACAAAGCTCTCATCTTCGTCCGATTCCGCACCGCGCAGGTGGTGATTAAAGTGGACGACCGCCAGTTGAAAACCTGCGTCGCCCGCCATCCGCGCCAGAAAATCCAGCATCAGTACCGAGTCTGGCCCGCCTGAAACAGCCGCTCCAATCCGTTCTCCGGCGTGAACAAAGGGATGCTTTCGTGTTTGGGTCAGCCAGCGGCGGTAGAGGTCCGTCGAGGTCGGCATGGCATTACGCTGCCGCAATTGTAGCATTACAGACCGACGCCCGTGCCAGATTCAGAACGTCCAACACTTTGCAGCTGGCAGACGGATTTTGAAACAGCGAAAATTCATGATGGACGATGGTACAGATACTCGCCCTGTGGTGTCTGCGAATTTGCGAAGCGAGAAATATATGCCGGCTGCGGTTTATGCGATTGACACACGGCACGGCGGCTCATAATATGAGGCGCACCATGGGCATCGACCGCCGCACTTTCCTTGCTGCGCTCCCGACTCTATCGGCATCGCTGGCCGCTGCAACGTCCCTGCCGGCGAACCGGAACGTCACGTGGGCGCTCTCTACCGGATTGTGGGACCATTATCCTCCGTGCCCTTTCACCGACATTCTCGATGTGATGAAAGAGACGGGCTTCACGGGCGTCCGCCTGACAGGATTTCCCCGCCTGCTTGAGCGCTACGGATTGACCAAAGCGCAAATGCATCGCGAACTATCAAAGCGGAATCTTCATGTGGTCACGGTTTCCTGGGGTGGGCCGCTCTGCGATCCCGCGCGGCGCCGGCAGGTACTGGAAAGCGCGCGGACCGCGATGAAGTTTCTGGCGGATTTTGGCGCCAATCATCTGGTGGTATTCTCGCCTGGGCGTACGCGGCCGGGAGCGAATACGCCTGCCGCTTTCCGAGAGTTGTGCGCCCGATGCAACCAGATTGGAGAGCTTGCAGGCGGGATGGGATTCACCGCCGGGCTGCACAACCATCTGGGCCAAATGGTCCAGACTCAGGAGGAAGTTGACCGGTTCATGGCCATGACCGACCCCAAGCTGTTCGGCCTCTCTCCCGACACAGCCCATCTGTATCTTGCGGGTTGTGATGTCGTGGGAACCTTGAAACGCTATGAGCGCCGCATCCAATTCCTGGATTATAAGGATGCGAGGTGGACCACGCCAGCCAGTGACTGGGTGCTGCCGAACGGTAAAGTGCTGCCGAAGGATTCAGCGAATGCGCGCTTTTATGCCAGCATCTACGACCTCGGCGATGGGAGTGTTGACTTTCCGGGGTGCCACCGCGTTTTGAAAAGTGTGGATTACCGTGGGTGGATTTGCGTTGATCTCGACACCGCCCGCCACGGACCGCTGGCCGACTATGAGCGGTGCGGCGCCTACGTGGCCAGAAAATTGGAGCCGATCTACTTATGAACCGCCGCGATTTTCTAGCTGGATCTCTTGTGCTGGCATTGCCAAAAACCACGCCCAAATTCCGCATTCTCGATCCTCACGTTCACGTCTGGGTGAATGATCCGCACTACCCGTGGGCAAGGCAGACAACCGGTCCGCCCAAAGACAATGAAACTCCATCGATGCTCTTGGATTTGATGAAGGCCAACGGAGTCGCGCGAACCGTTCTCGTGCAGTACATCGGCTACCGGTGGGACAATCGCTACACTCTCGATTCCATGAAGAAGCATCAGCCGTACTTCAGGGCTGTATGCCGCGTGGACCCCCTTGATCCCGCCGCGCCCGATCAACTTTCAAAGCTCACTGAACAGGGATTCCATGGCGTGCGGCTTAGCCCCTCCGGCGATGCCAGCGGCGATTGGATCAAGGGACGTCTCATGCCGCCGCTCTGGAAGCGCGCTGAGTTGCTCAAAGTCCCGATGCAGATTTATGCCCCGATCACGCGAATGCCGGACCTCGTCTCTTTGATGGCCCAGTGTCCCAGGCTTGACGTGGTGATTGACCACATGGCTGACTGCCCCATTGATCAGCCGAAGGAATTGGAAAAGCTGATTACACTGGCGCGCTTTCCGCGTGTGTTTGTAAAAATCTCGCACACCTGGTCGATTTCCCGGCAGCCGTATCCCTGGCTTGACGCACAGGAATACGTGAAGCGCCTTTATGCGGCCTACGGCCCCGGGCGCCTGATGTGGGGAACGGATTGGCCCGTCTGTAAAAAGTGGACCACTTACGAGAAGACGTTGACTGTGGTTCGGGACGACATGAAGTTCCTCAACCAGAGAGACAAGAGCTGGATCCTCTCGAAAACCGTCGAGCGCGTTTGGCCATTCCCTTGACTACGACGAACTGAGACCCCGCGATCGATGGGACCCGCAAGTTAAGATATGCGGAGGTTTGCGTGACACTTGCCTTGTAGCGTCTGCGGCCTCGCGAAGTGAGGGGTTACCGCCGTCGCGCATCGTTCCCTCCAGGAATCGCAGAGCCTAGAAATCAGGCTCTGCCCCAGCCGCGTCCGTAAGGCGCAGGGGTGTTCGCCTGCCTGCCGTGTCCGCGAGAACAAGCGGCGCGGGAAATGGAGAGTGGCCTGGTAAATCAAAGCAGAAAGCTGAAGGTGAGGGCGAGTAAGCGGGGGGCACCAACTCTGAGGAGAACAATGGGTGCGGAAGGAGGAGGCATGAATTATGGCGCTGGAGAGCAAATAGTTGACATCGAGGATCCGTTAACTTGGCCTGGAGCTCTCTGCAATGTACTAACGAACTCCAAAGACGTGCTTTCAGACTACGAGGCCAGGATGCGTGAAGTTGACCGCATACCCGGCGAGCGCTTTAGGTTCCCGAAGAGCGAGATTGCAGATGGGAGAAGGAAAGTAGTGGAGAGGGCCAACGTATTTGTTGCCGCAGCAAGAATTCTAGGATTCCACTGTACACGGCTCTTACCGTACGAAGCGGAATCGGTGAGGCAGGAGGGCTTGAAGCTCTCATCGCCAGAATTCTTACGTGACCGGATCGAAAGAGCTGTGAAAGAAGATCACCTTCCGAGAGCGCTGGCAGACGCCTTGTTGGAGAAGAATCAGGCCGATGACCCGAATAGGCTCGGCATGGTCGGGTTTGTGAACGCTCGGTCGCTCCTTAAAAATGTGAGTTGCGTCCATAGATTCTTTGAATCGTGGGGAGGTGAGGGCCTTTACAATTCGCACGAGGATGATCACATAACCGGGCCAGTTTTGAAACAAATAGGCGAGCCGCACGTCGTCGTGGCCGCGCTGCCCGCAAAAGCGTTACACACGGGCTCGGAACTCGGTGAATATTTCATCAACGCCTTTTTGCGATCAATCGGCTTGAGAACTAAGGGCTACGCAGAGTTCGAGAGCTACGTGACGAAGCCTGTGAGTAAGGAGCAGATCCTCGCCGTTATTGGCTCGTCGGATTGGAGATTCACCCTACTTACCGGAGATGCGCTTTGCGGGTAGATACCGGGAACGATTACGCGTTTAGCTGGGCGGTGGCTCCGCCCACCGCTGACCCAGGCCGTTCGAGCGGTTGAGGTTCGGAAAGAAAGTTTATACAATCACGCAGATTTCTTTCGAATTCCGCCTAGTCATGAGCGGCAAGGGGGGACATTTGCTTTCGTGGTTTCGACAGCTAGGACGCAAGGCGAGCGCGACCTCGGCTCCGCCGACTGAAGAAGTCAAAAATGCGACCGAGCCGACTACCTCGCCGACAACCCACGTTGCTATTAGCGCGGCCCGGACCTTCGGCCGCTCCAGTGACGCCGTGGATTATCTATCTACGCCCTCTGTTGTGGCGTACTTCGACGCGCGCGAGTGCGAAGCGTTCTACGAGGCCCTTAAGCGAGTCGGCCCTCGACGCGATTTCCACGAACGCTTGGGAGCTACGCTGGAACTATTCATTGACCTAACAGGCTCATCTTCGGGCGCCGCAGCGGTTGATCGCGTCATTTCCGAGTCACTCCAGGTCGGGCAATCGGGAAGAGGGCGCATCGGTGCTACGCCTCTCGAGGTCGCGCGCGCAAAATATCGTGGGGGAATTGAACTGCTTCGCCTCAGCGAGCCTTTGACCTACGACTCGCTACGGTCCGCCTACCGAAGCGCCGCACTGCGGAACCATCCCGATGCCGGCGGCTCGCACAATGCCATGGTGGAAGTGAATGAGGCGTTCCATTTTGTTCACATCCTTTTACGAGAGAGACAAATAGGAGCAGCGGGAGCAGAGTTGGAGGTAGACGAAACTTCGGTTGCGAACGAGGTGTCCGACTGCGCTGCTTATCGGTACAAATGTGGAGAGATGCTCTTCCTGACCGCCCTCGATGATTGGAACATCGATACAGCTTTCACCTGGCTAGAACAAGTTACCTCGCCTAAATGGCAACAATCGAGTTATGCAAGTCACCCTTGGAGGTGGTTGGCTCTCACGGAGCCAGCTGGGAAGCTCGCAACTCGTCTGTCCCTCGCGGGCCTCAGTGAACAAGCATCCAGAGCCCTTGCCATCGCTCGCAGGGGCCTACAAGAGGCTGAGAAGCAGGGCCTCAAGTATGAAGTGTACGTGCGCGAACCTGAAGAGGTTATGGCTGGCGAAAGACGGGCACAGGTAGTTCTGAACCACAAACGCCAAGCGGATAACGCCCTGCGGCTAGGATTAATTGATGCGAGCCAATATCGAAAGACAATTGAACGACTGGCGCAATCTGCGGCCAATGACCAAGTGTACGAGGAGGACCTGCGTCATTTCTTAGCGGGCCAGGGATTCCTTCGGGAACTGTCGACGGATCACATCGCACGAGGCAAGACGCCGAAGAGCCAATTTGTGCCAGAGCCCGGATACTATGTCACGCGGATCACCCAGCTTACCGATGACCAGCAAGGGGAGTATTTGATCGCATTTAGTGATCAAACGACTTTACCCCTTGTCCGCAAGTACACCTTCGTCAGAATCATGAGTCTCCTTGAGTCGGTGCTGCTGAACCCCGGGTCTCTCGATGAAGTTGCGGCGGAGCATGAGACGCAACTACTCGCGGCGATCCACGGCGGGACCGGGAGCTCTTACGGGTCCGAGGTCGCGGAGGTAATTGCCCTTCTTCGTGACGAGCCACTTTCGGATCGGCAGGCAAGGGCCAAGTTGATCGCGGAGATCAGCCAGAACCGGGACACCGCCATGAAGGGTGCCGGAATTACGCTGACTATCGGAGACGGGTCCCCGTTGGGAGTGCCACTGACGCCGGATTACTTCAAGGCGATCCTTCTGCCCATTGACAGGCTACGGATAATGCAGAGGACAGGACGCCTCCCCGAGAGCGAAGAGGACCAGTGCGAGCGCGAGGCGTGGCTTCGCGAGTCAGAAGTGTTCCGCAGAGCGGAGTACACAGCCGCGCAGCGGAGAGCCTTCGGCGCGATGGACATTGCAAAGGCGAATCCCGAAGCAGCGATTAAAGTGTTCAGCGAACATTGCGAATATCTGCTCACCCTTGGCAGGTCGATGGTGCACGTCCAGGAACTCCAGGTTGGTTACTGGGTGGATCGACTTACAGGCGCACTTGTGCGGCTCAAGCGCTGGCGGGAAGCACAACAGTGGCTTCAGAGATATTTTGCCCTTCCGCAGCGATACAGGGACCGCTCCAGTCCATCCGAAGAGGATCGCCTTGAGAAACGTCTCGACAGGTGCGCAAAGATGCTTCACGGGGACAACGTGTAGACTTTCTCTTTTCGTGCGTAGCGCCGTTCTTGTGATATGGGCGGTTTCCTCTTGCAGCATATTTCCCCGTCAGCGGCGGCACAGCTTCGCTTGGGCGAATTCGGGCTGGCGGACTTTTGGAAATAGCAGTATGATTACCGTTTTCTTACGGCTGGTTGCGGAGCAGGATTGCTGCAGGTATTCGCTCCGGGGCTTTGAAGAACCATCACTCAATCGAGCCGGCGGTTCAATCGCAGTCCTCGCTGTGTGTCTCGGCAGCATTCTCGGGAACTCCGGCCGGCGCCAACATCACCATGTGAGATGGTCCGATATGAATGTGAGGAAAAACAGAGCAGCAGCGGCCAGCACAGTCTGGAAAGCTCTGCCATTTGCCTTGGCCCTGGCCATGATCGCGCTTGCGCCCGTGCCGGCGCTGTCGCAGGAGAACCCTGCACCGGCGGCAAGGCATCGCCGGAGGAGGGCTGAATTGAAGCCTACGCCGGCGGTGGAACGCGGCCAGAAAACCTTCGGCGCGAACTGCGCCTTCTGCCACGGGGAGGATGCAACCGGCGGGCGCGGGCCGGACCTGGTTCGCTCGCCGCTGGTGGCGCACGACAAAGCCGGAGACCAGATTGGCCCGGTGATCCTGAATGGCCGGCCCAGCAAAGGCATGCCGCCCCTCCATCTGAGCAACGCCCAGATTAAGGATATCGCGGAGTTTCTGCATTATCGGCAGGCGGAAGCTCTGGCGTCCGCGGGAGTGCCGAGCGACTATGCGCTCAAGTGGATGCTGACCGGCAATGCCGCCGCCGGCAAAGAGTTCTTCAACGGGGCGGGGAAGTGCAAGGACTGCCATTCGCCCACCGGCGACCTCGCGTACGTCGCAACCAAGTACCAGCCGCTGGAACTGGAATCGCAGATGCTTTATCCCCGACAAGCGAAACGCACCGTCACGGTGACGCTGCCCTCCGGCGAAACGCTCGAGGGTCCGCTCGATCATCTGGATGAGTTCACCGTGGCGCTGCACGATTCCGCAGGATGGTATCGCTCATTCCCGCTCGATCAGGTCAAGGTGAGCGTACATGATCCGCTTGCCGCGCATCGCCAGCTTTTGGACGTGCTGACCCAGGCGGACGTTCACAACCTCTTTGCATATATGGAAACGTTGAAATGAGAACGCTGATGACACCTCATCGCCCTGCCAGCCCCGGGCTTGTACGCGGGCTCGCGCTGAATCGAATCTCAGGATATTGCCTGGCCATAACTTGCTGCCTGCTGCTCGCCGCGCCCGCTCTGCCTGCGCAGGGATTGACTGGCCAGACCCTGCTGGAGCCGCCAACCACTGCCTGGCCCACCTATAACGGCGATTATTCCGGGCGCCGCTACAGCACGCTCGACCAAATCAACTCCTCGAACGTCCACTCGCTGAGCCTGGCATGGCTCTACGCCACCGGCACGCAGGCCATCAAATCAACTCCGCTGGAAGTGAACGGCATTCTTTATCTCACGGTGCCCGACAACGTCTGGGCGGTTGATGCCCGCACAGGGCGCGAGATCTGGCACTACTACCGGCAGTCGGAGGGCGACCACATCGGCAATCGCGGGGTGGCCATGTGGCATGACCGGCTCTACCTTACGACGCCGGATGCGCAACTGGTCTGCCTGAACGCCAAAGACGGAAAGCAAATCTGGATTGTCAAGCTTGCCGACGCCGATCTCAAATATTTCGCGACCATGTCGCCGCTGGTGGTGCGCGACCATGTGATTGCGGGCGTCTCGGGCGATGTGACAGACATTCCCGGGTTCCTCGATTCGATTGATCCGGCGACGGGCAAGCTGCAGTGGCGCTGGTGGGTTGAGCCTCTGCCGGGCGAAAAGGGCGCCAATACCTGGCCCAACGTGGAAGCCATGCGGCATGGCGGCGGCATGACGTGGATGACCGGCACTTACGATCCCGAGCTCAATCTGCTCTATTGGGGCACGGGAAATCCCAATCCCGTGCTGGTGGGCTCCGCGCGGGAGGGCGCGAACCTCTATACGTGCTCGATTGTGGCGCTCAATCCGGACACCGGCAAAATGGTCTGGTACTACCAGGCTTCTCCCCACGACGTTCACGACTGGGACAACGTGGAGACGCCGGTGCTGTTCGACGGCGAGTTCAACGGCAAGCCGATGCACCTGCTGGGACAAGCCGCGCGCAATTCCTTTTTCTTCCTGCTTGACCGCACCAACGGCAAGCATCTGCTGACCGCTCCGTTCATCGATCAGACATGGTCTTCCTCCTATGATGCCGAGGGCCATCCCATCCCCAAACCGCACACAGCTCCGTCGCCTGACGGTGCGCTGGTGGCGCCCGCAACGGGAGGCGGCACCAACTGGATGGCGCCCAGCTACGATCCGCAGACGGGCCTGTTCTACGTCACTGCAACCCGGACCTTCAGCATCTACTACCTGACGGCGCGCGGCAAAGCCGAAGGCTGGGGCGGACGCGATCGCGGACTGTGGGACGACACGGCGACTCGCGCCATCGACTACAAGACGGGCAAGATCGCCTGGACGCACGAACTCGGCCGCGGCGGTTCCAGCGCCGGCAACCTGTCAACCGCCGGGCGCCTGTTGTTCACCGCGGACAATGCCGGCAATCTGCTGGCGCTTGATCCGGCCACGGGCAAGACGTTGTGGCACCTGAACGCCGGTGGGACCATGGAGAATTCGCCCATGACCTACATGCTCGATGGGCGGCAGTACGTGGTGGTGGCGGCCCAGGACCGGCTGATGGCCTTTGCGTTGCCTGGGCAGCCATCGGCGCCGGGCATGCAGTCAGCCGAGCGTTGAGCGCGAGCGGGAAATCGCAATTTTTACCCACTGCTCCAAAGATCAACAACTTCTGCAAGAAGCCGCACGAAACACTGTCTGGTTTTATAATAACATACCTATTATCAATAACCTACAATTTTAGGAATTTTTGTCCCAAACGTCCCATTTGTCCCATTTGGCGGTAATTCGAGGCTGATTCTAGCCTATGTTAGGAAGCTACATAACGCTCCCGCCGGCCAAGCCTGGCCCCGCGCCGCTTACCGCACTTTTCTGCCGCCCGCCGAACCGCGCCGGGGGTCTTTCACTGCCGGTCCCTTGCTTCGCCTGGTTTGCCCCCTGGGCAAACTCGACACCAGCGTTCCCCGTGGACCGTACCTCCGCTCCTGAAATGACACGCCATCGCCTGTGGCCCGCGCTCGCCTCGCCAGTGCAGATTCGGCGTGCTGCATTTTTTAGTTCGAACGGCCCATTCGAGAGGACGCACATCCAAGCGGCGAGTTCCTGTGAAACAGGAGTCCCGGCGATAGCTGCTGTTCAGACCGCGGAAACGGCGTGTGACCGGCAGGTTAGGAACCAGGGTAAATGCCTGCCGATGGCGAGCAACGCCGTCCTGTCCGGGATTATGTACAAGGTATTGACACTCCAGTTACTTCATGCTAATACTTGGCGAGTCCCTTAGATCTAAGGAACCCGAACGCACCACGGCGAAAAAGAAAATCGCATAACAAGCTTGCGGGCGCAGTGGGATTGGGGAGGACGCCTGCTGAGAAACGAGGATTACTCTCATGATGAAGCCTCCCCAGAACCTGACTGCGGTCTACAATTCGGGCACCATTGTCGTCACGTGGCAAGTCGCCCCCACCTCGGACACTCCCACAGAAATCGTCGTCACTCTCAACAACAAGATCACCGGCGTGCAACAAAATCTGCCCGGCAACACCGCCGGTATCACTTTCCAAAGTTCCACGGTCAGCCACTTTGCCGGCACGCTGGTCAGCGTCTACGTCACGTTCATCAGCAGCACGGCCCACGATAGCGCGACGGCGCCGACCAGCGTCACGGTCCCCGCCAACGGCGCGGCGCCTCCTTCGCAGCCCCAGATACCCGGGCACTACAAGGTGCCGCCGCCGATCAACCTGAGCGTGATGCCGAACCCTGCCACGCATTCGGTCAATTTCGAATGGCAAAACCAGGGGCCCTATTCCGGCAGCGCGTATGACAAGGTAATCGTGCTCTGGGGCAGGACGAGCGACCCTCTGCCCTACCATGCGCAGTTTGACTTAAGCGGCAACGCGCAGCAGGCAACGCTTGGCCCCATTTATCCCAACACCGCCTACACGTTTCAGGTAGAGGGCGGAGTCACGGCGGGTCTGGCTGGTTACACTTACTCGGGCTGGTCAAGCCTGCCCTGGGTCTCGCCCGCCGGCTCCGTCCCGGACGTCGGCTGGTTCCGTAACTGGTTTTCAATCCACCCGGAGGCGCCACTCGAGCCGTCGAACCCGCGCCTGCTCCCCGGCAAGAGCGTCACAGCGCTCTGGCGCGATGGCACCAGCGACCTTCACCTTGACCTGTTTCTGGCGGGCGGCATTCCCACTCTCGGAGAGACCTGGTCCGCCTGGTGGCAGCCCAATGCAGCCTGGCAGCCCTGGTTCAATCCCGGCAACGCCGTCTGGGCCCAAAACGTCAGCGTGATGCCTGGCGCGAAGGTCACTGCCCTGTGGCGCCCGGGCAGCAAGCACCTCGATCTGTTCGCCACCGCCAACAACGGCGACGTGTGGAGCACGTGGTGGGAAAACGGTCCCGGGTGGCAGGAGTGGTTTCTGGTCCACCCCCAGACCCGGCTGCAGCGCGGCGCGCCCGTCACTGCCGTCTGGCGCCCGAACAGCAATCATCTTGACCTTTTTGCCACGGGCGCTTCAGGGCCGATTGGCATGGTGTGGAGCACCTGGTGGGAGCCGGACAAAGGCTGGCAGCCGTGGTTCACGGTCAGCAACGCTGTGTGGGCCCCCAATGTCAGCGTCAAGCCGGGGGCGGAGGTCGCCGCTCTGTGGACCGCTGGAGGCAACCACCTCGACCTGTTTGCCACCGCCAACGATGGCTCGGCCTGGAGCACCTGGTGGGACACCAACAATGGCTGGCAGAACTGGTTTGCCATCGATCCGGCCACCAAGCTCGCGCCCGGCGCACCCATCACGGCGCTCTGGTCATCGGCCGAAACGCTGGAGCTTTTTGCAACTTCCGGCGACGGAACGGTGCTCGGCACGCATTGGGACGCGGCGCACGCCTGGCGTGCGTGGTCGGCCGTGATGGGGAACAGCGTCAAGCTGCAGCCCGCAGCGGACGTCACCGTGGTCCGGGGCCCGCAGCTTGGCTACACACTGCAGGCTTTCGGGACGGCGCCGGACGGCGTTGTCTGGAACAACTCCCGGCTTGGTATCTATCCGGAGGCCCTGTGGCAGTCATGGATACCGGTCCATCCTGAGACGGCCATGTTGCCCGGCGCCACCGTCGCAGCTCTCCTGCGGCCCAGCGATTACGATTCCAATCACCTCGACCTGTTCGCCAGGGCCAGCGACGGCTCGGTATGGTCCATCTGGTGGGAGTCCGGCTATTATGACTGAGCCGCTTTGGGGGCTGGGATTGCGCGGCCGCACACATTGCAAACGCCGCGACGTGTGCGCCTGCGTGGAATTTGAAATTTGTTCGTAGCGGCGATCCCGTCGTGCGGGATCACTGCATGGCGGCGTGAAGCCGCCGCTACAAACCGCCAGTTGCAAACCGGAAACCAAGCAGATCCCGTGTTGATCCAGGTCAAGTTCGACCCAAGACCGAATTGCCTTCAGGCCAAGAAAGGAAATTGAAATGAGAGCCACACTGAAATTCTTCTCGATTCTTGTCTTCTCGATTGCAATCTCCTCACCGCTATTTGGGCAAGCCGGCACGTGCAGCGGAATGAGTCTCGGGCAGGGAGCCAGCCTCAACGGGTTTGTTCCTTTTCAGAGTTCGAGCCTTTGGAATACTGACATCTCCATGGCCGCAGTCGATCCGAATTCGAACAACTACATCAATTTCATCGGCGCATCCGTAACTCTGCATCCCGATTTCGGCGCAGGAACTTTCCACAACCAGACCATCGGCATTCCCTATCAGGTTGTGGCCGGGACGCAGGCCAAGGTGCCGATTGTTTTCGGCCTTTATCCTGATGAAAGCGATCCCGGGCCCATGCCCATCCCCTCGAACGCCCTGATTGAAGGATATCCGAAGCCCGGCAATGGCGATCGTCACGTGCTGGTGCTTGAAAAGGACGGCTGCTGGCTTTATGAACTTTTCCATGCCAGTCTGCAGAAAAACGGCAATTGGATGGCCGACTCATCCGCCGTCTGGGACATGACCATCAACGAGCAGCGGCCCTATACCTGGACTTCCGCCGACGCCGCCGGGCTCCCCGTGTTCGTGGGCCTGGCGCGCTATGATGAGGTGGCGGCCGGGGCCATCAATCACGCGCTGCGATTCACCGTCCCCACGTCGCAAAAAGCCTTTGTGCTGCCGGCAACTCACTGGGCCTCAACCACCACCAATCCCAACGCGCCGCCCATGGGACTGCGGCTGCGGCTGAAAGCGTCTTTCAATATTACGGGCTTCCCCGCAGACGACCAGGTGATCCTCAACGCGCTCAAGAAATACGGAATGATTCTCGCTGACAACGGCAGCGCCATCTTCATCAGCGGAGCGCCGGACAACCGCTGGAACAACAACGATCTGAACCTGCTCAAGACGATCACGGCATCCAGTTTTGAAGTTGTCGATACGGGAACCATCTACACGCCCGCCAATGTTCCCACCGGGCCGTCGCCCACCATCTCGAGCTTCACGGCCAATCCGCCGAATGCCGCGCCCGGCCAGATGGTCACGCTGAGCTGGTCAACCAGCGGGCAGCTCTACAACATCATTTCTCCGCAGATCGGGCCGGTGCGGGGAACCAGCATCATCATTACACCCGGCGCCACTACAACCTATACGCTCAATTCCACCAACCAGTTCGGCCGCACAACCGCGACCGTGACCGTCACCGTGCAGTAGAGAGGCAGGAGCTGGAAGGCGATGAGAATGAAGTAGCACAGCCACTCCTGGCTGTGGACTTAGGCCCAGGCAAGAGTGCCTGTACCACGGGCGCCTCCTGCTGACCGCCTTCGTAGTTCCCAATTTGGAATTGTTTCCAGAAACTATTTGCGGTAGACTCTGCCGGACTATTTTTGCGGCGAACGGCGGCCGCGCCAAAGGGAATTGGGCCGCAGGGGAACGATCCTCAACACGTGACACGTTCAACTGCTGAAACCCTCGGCCCAATCAAAAACAAGCTGACGACGGGAAACCCAAATCTGAGCCTCCAGTTCAACCGCTCCCACCGCCCTGTTTCCCGTCAGCTTGATTCGCAAGAGCGCGCGCCGCGTGCAGGCGAGACGCTCAGCGAGGTGGGCACCGATCCGTGAAAATGGGGGCGGACCTCGAGCCTGGAGGCGCGTGTTAGTGGCCGCGGAGCAGACACCGTTTAAAGCACAGGAGACCAACCTTGATAAAACTGATCAGAGCCCACGTCTTTAAGTACAAATCGATCGAGGACTCCTCGCCCGTCCAAATCGACGAGAATGTGACAGTCCTCGTCGGCAAGAACGAGTCGGGGAAGAGCGCTTTCCTTGAAGCACTGCACAAAGCCCTGCCTCTCACGAGCGCAAAATTCGACTACGTGTTTGACTACCCGCGCAAGGACTACGTTCGCTATAGAAGTCAACACGAGGCAAAATCGTATGCAAACGCTGTGGAACTTACGTTCCGAATCGAGAAGAACCTTGCTCAAAGGATCAATAATGAGGTCTTCGAAGGGTCGGAGGTGGTTCCTCCGGGGCATCTCTTCATGCGGACGACAACATACGGGAATACCAGTACCCTCAGTCTTGAGCTGAACCAAGAGGGGGCCCTCGCAGCTTCCAGGAAGCGGCTCCGGGGAATTGAATGTGTAGAAGAAGTCTTCGCCGATGCGAAACGCCTCGATGAGGTCGTGGAGAGGATAGAGAAAAAGGAACTCCCTGCCGACGGTACGCTTGCGGCCTTTGCAAAAGAGTGGCGCGACAGGTTTGCGAACCACTCAGCGAACTGGGACATGGTCGGCTGGCACATCTGGAATGCCTACCTCTCACCGTCACTTCCGCGCTTTTTCTACTTCGATGATTACAAGCTTCTCGAGGGGAAGATCAATCTTGAGGCTCTTAACCAGCGCAGGGCGAACAAGCAACTTACGGGGGCCGACGAAACGGCGTTGGGCCTTTTCGAACTAGCAGGAACCGACCTGCGTGAATTGATGAGCGAGCAAGGTTACGAAAACTCAAAGGCGAAATTGGAAGCAATCGGCCTTACAATCACTGAACAGGTCTTCGAATACTGGAAACAGAACACCGGCATCTGTGTGGAGTTTGACATTAAGGCAGACCCAACCGACTTGCCACCTTATAACAACGGGAAGAATTTGTACATCAGGGTTAAGAACCTACGCCACGGCGTGACCGTCCCCTTCGACCAGCGGAGCAAGGGCTTTATATGGTTCTTTAGCTTTATGGTCTGGTTTTCCGCAGTAAAGAGCAGACTCGGCACAGATAAAGAAATTATTCTTCTGCTTGACGAGCCTGGCTTGAGCCTCCATGCGCTCGCGCAGGCTGACTTTGTCAATTACATAGGCACACTTTCGAAGTCGCACCAGATCATTTACACCACACATTCACCCTTCATGGTCGAGAGTGATGGGCTACACAGAGTTCGGGTTGTCGAGGACCGGCCGAAGGAGGGAGCGAAAGTTTCGGGCGATCTCGTGGGGTCACGCGAGGATAGCCTATTCCCCCTGCAAGCGGCCCTCGGCTATTCAATTGCACAGAATCTCTTTATCGCGAAAAAGAACATCCTTCTGGAGGGTCCCTCTGACCTAATTCTGCTGCAGCATATGTCTGCCCTCCTTGAAAAAGTGGGGAAGCGCGGATTACTCGAAGGTGTCCTAGTTCCTGTGGGCGGGCTTGACAAGGTTGCTACCTTTGTTGCGCTCCTCGGCGCGAACAAACTGACGCTGGTCGTGCTGCACGATCGAGGGCGGGCGCCGCATCAAGGTATCGAGAACCTCATCCGGCAGAAACTTATCGAACGCAAGCGAATTTTTGACTATTCGATGTTTCGGGCGCAAAAAGGTCAGGAATCCGATCTCGAGGACCTCTTCCCCGAGAACATCTACATCCAGGCGTTCAACGCGTCGTATGCCAGCGAACTGGGGGGTGCGGCTATCGACCCCGCAGGACTTGGTCAGCACCCGCGCATTGTTGAGCGCATCAATCTGTGGCTAGAAGCGAGGCAGATCAGGCTCTTGAGAGATGGTGGCTTTAATCATTACCGCGTTGCCCAGGCATTATTGCCGATGCTAAGTGAGAGGTCGCTCTCCGTTCCGGACGTCGACCGGTTCGATGAGCTTTTCGGCTCCCTGAATGCCGCTCTCAGTGGGTAGAAGGTAGCCGCAGCGGGTAGCCACAGTCAGTGCCTTTGTGACTGTGGGCCCTTGGTGCAGGACGAACCCACGGTCAACCGAAAACATGATTGACCGTGGCTACCAGCTCCGGGCCTGCATTACCGCCTTTCACGTGAAGGCACCGGCGAACATTCCCAAGCATAATAAATTGCAAAATCCTGACGACGCTTTGACATTGTCGCGACCCGTATGATCTAACCTCCGAATTATCCCTTGGAAAAGAGGTGCGAGTGATTCCGTACCTGGATATGTGCTGGCGATAAGACCGTCGCGACCCGGGAAATGCCGCAGGCGCAGTGGCAGCCCCTTCGCAGCCTCCTTCGAACCAAATCGCAAGGTCGCGTTGGGATTCCAGGTACTCTATGCACGCGAGTCTGCGCCCAAAACGCGAAGGTGGGGCCTAAGATTACATTACCGGAAAGGAGCTAATGATGTCCGGACAACAAATTAATCGGAATCCTGAGCGAATCGAAAATATCCTTCAAACATCGGAAGCCTTTCGGGCGACGAGCACTCGGCGCAAGTTCATGCAGCGCATCCTGGCCGCTGGTGGTGGCGTTGCGGTGGGCGGGGCCGTGGGAACAGTCGCCTTGACCAGCAATGCGAAGCTGGCCCGCGCAGGCGGTGATCCCGTTACCGACTTTGGCAACGCCGCCGTTGGCGCAGAGCGCATTGGCATCGCCTTTTACAATAATGCCCTGGGGCAGGCATCGCCCTTTGGTGTTCCGGGCGATATGGCCAAGGGGACCCTTCTCAACAGCTCGCACCGGCTCTATTTCCAGGCGGCTGCCAACCAGGAAGATACGCATCGAGCCGTGCTGCAGGGCCTGGGATTGGCATTTCAATTCAGCGTCTTCCAGTTTCCTGCGGGGACATTTGATAGCGCAAAGGCCATGCTGGCCTTCGGCGAACAACTGGAATCCATCTTTATCGGTGCCTACCTGGGGGCGATCTCGGTTGCCGCCACCGCTGCGAATACTTTCATCGCCGAGGCGGCGGCTCAAATTGTAGGCATTGAATGCGAGCACCGGGTGCTCATCCGGGACATTGCCGGCGAAGATCCGCCCAACGACCGCTTTTTTGAGGGAGATGTCGGAGCACCCAGCAACGTGCTCGGGAACACCGGTACCCGCTCGACGGTTTACGCGACGGCTGCGGATGCCGTGAATGCCCTCCTGGCGTTGGGCATCACCCCCATAAGCTAAGGTCACCAGGCGGATCTCTGGCTGCATGGTCATGCTGGGCAAGCGGAGGGAGCAGCGTGGCTGGCGCAGATGCTCGCCTTGTAGCATCTGCGTTCTCGCGAAGCGAGAGGCCCTTGCTTGTTTTCATTCCACCCGGTCCATTGCGAGGATCGAGGGGTCCTTCAAAAAACAATATCTCCGCCTTGGCCACGGCCGCTCGCTCCCGTGATGCTGCGGCTCCTGCAGCGCGCCATTCTAGCCCCACTCAGCTTCGCTGACCGCAGACATTAAAAGTCAACGTCTGCGCCAGCCCCGGGGCTGGCGTCTGGGACGTTTCGGTGAGGCCGCATATATCGCAAACACCGCGACGAGTGCGCCAGCCGCGGCCCGCTGCGCGGGATCGCAGACACGACAAGGCACGTGTCTGATGTCATGAAGGGGGCGGCTCGAATCGAGTAGGATTTGGTTGTCGACTAAATCTTACGATCGAAAGGAGAGCCCCCGATGGAGAAGTTATATCTTGGCGTGGATTTACACAAGAGGAGTTGCTGGGTGACCGTCCTC
>DASTAW010000011.1 GCA_035712365.1 Terriglobia bacterium | reverse complement strand
GGAATTCCCCGTTTCGTTGGACGAAATGGTCCAGGGCCTGCCCGTCCAGCAGGTGCGCAAGATTGTTGCGCGTGCCTTCGTCGAGGACCTCGGCAAAGGCGATGTGACCACCAGCTTGACCGTTCCTGAAAGCGTGAAAGGACGAGGCATTTTCTACTCCAAGCAGCCTCTCGTCGTGGCCGGACTCCCAGTCGCTGAGGAAGTTTTTCGCATGCTGGAGCCCGATTACTTGTGGGATGCAGTAATATCGGACGGCACGGAAGTTCCCGCGGGCCAGCCGCTGGCCAGGGTGGAAGGAAAAGCCGCCACGTTGCTCTCCGGCGAGCGCGTGGCCTTGAATTTCCTTCAACGGCTGAGCGGCATTGCGACTCTGACGAGGAAGTTCAAAGACCAGCTTGCGGGCTTGAAGACGGAATTGCTGGACACCCGCAAAACCACTCCCGGTTTGAGAATCCTTGAAAAGTACGCCATCCGCATGGGCGGCGGGACCAACCACCGGATGGGACTCGATGACGGAATTCTGATCAAGAACAACCACATTGCCATTGCCGGTGGCATCGGCGCCGCGATTGAAACTGTGAGTCGCGACAAGCCGGCCGGGATGCCTGTTGAGGTTGAGGTCCGGACGCGGCAGGAGCTTGAGGAAGCGATTGAGGCCGGCGCAGATATCGCACTGCTCGATAACATGACGCCTGAAGAAGTTTCGGAATGCGTCAGCCATGCCCGCGGCCGCGTGCTGCTGGAAGTTTCGGGCGGCGTGGGTCTTGGGAACATTCGCGCATATGCCGAGGCGGGAGTCGACAGGATTTCTGTCGGTGCGCTGAGCCACTCGGCGCCTGCGGTTGACATCAACTTTCTGATCGAACCCCTGTAAGTCGAAATTCCCATCCCTTTGCGAAAGGCCCTTGAACCGGCCCCTCTCACCCAGGCAGCAGGGACGCAAAGGACGCTAAGGCGCATGACCACCGGAAGCACAGACCACAAGATCGACCGCCTGGTCCACCTGCTGGCGAGGAATGCCATGGTGGTGGTGCCCGGGCCTAAAATCGCCGAGGAGATTGGAGTTTCAAGGTCTACGGTTTGGGAATGGATTGAAAAGCTGCGGGCGCTCGGAGTAGCCATCAAGGGGCATCCGAGGCGCGGCTACCAACTTGAGAAGCTGCCTGATGTCCTGGTGCCCAGTCTTGTCCGATCTGAACTGCCGCATGCGGAAATCGGGCACAAGATCATCCATTTCTTTCGCACGGAATCGACTAATAGCGCGGCGCTCGAACTGGACGCGCAGAGCGGTCCTCACGGTACGGTCGTCATTGCGGAGGAGCAGACGGCGGGACGAGGGCGGCTGGGCAGGAACTGGTATTCTGAAAAATCGAGCGGTATTTACGCTTCCATCGTCCTGCGGCCCCCGTTATCGCCGGCGGCTGCTCCCATCCTCACTCTTCTGGCCGGAGTTGCCGCACACCACGCGCTGGGCTCGGCCACTGGCCTCGAAGCGGACATCCGCTGGCCCAACGATGTGCTGGTGAACGGCAAGAAGGTTTGCGGAATTCTCACCGAAATGAAGGCCGAGGTCGATCGCCTTCATATGGTGGTGCTGGGCATCGGCATCAACGTGAACCACAGTTCGATGCCGGAGGAACTTCAGGGGATCGCCACATCGCTTGCGCTCGAAAGCGGCGGGCACTATTCCCGGCTGCATGTTCTTGCCGAATTGCTTCGCAGTGTGGAACATTACTATCATATGCTTTTGAGGGAAGGCCATGCGGCGATTGTCCGGGAGTGGTCAGCGGCGTCGAGCTATGCTGAGGGGAAGTCGGTCCGCGTGAAGGCCTGCGGGAATGACTACTCCGGAGTCACAGTTGGCCTCGACGCAAACGGTGCCCTCAAGATTCGTCGCGACGACGGCCCGCAGGAGTTGCTGGTGGCCGGCGAGATTACTGAACTGAGATAGGCGGGGTACGCACCTTTTTTTGAAAATACTTCTGGCGGACCAGGAACAATATGCTTCTCGTCATCGATGTGGGCAATACGAACACAAGCCTGGGAGTTTTTAAAGAGCGCGAGTTGGTCGCGCAATGGCGCCTTTCCACCCATCGCGGCCAGACCGCCGACGAGTACGGCATCCTCAGCCGAAACCTTTTCACGCTGGGCGGAATTCAATCGGGAGAGATCAAGGCCATGATGGTCTCAAGCGTGGTCCCCACGCTGAACCCGGTTATCCAGGAAATGGCTGAACGCTATTTTCATCTCAAACCTTATTTTCTCGGCCCCGGGATGCGGACCGGAATGGCCATTCATTATGACAACCCCTTGGAAGTTGGTGCAGACCGCATCGCAGACAGCGTTGCCGGGTTTGAAAAATATGGAGGCCCGTGCATCATCGTGGATTTTGGTACGGCCATCACTTTCGATGCCGTTTCTGAAAAAGGTGAGTATCTGGGGGGAGTGATTGCGCCGGGAATCGGCATTTCATCGGAGGCGCTGTTTGCGCGCGCGGCCCGCCTCCCCCGCGTCGAAATCCGCGAGCCTGAACGCGTGATCGGCACCAATACGGTTGCAAGCATGCAATCGGGACTATTCTACGGTTCCGTCGGGCTGGTGGATGGCGTTCTTGACCGCATGTGCGCCGTGCTGGGCCCCCAAACGCGCGTGATTGCCACAGGCGGCCAGGCGGAATTCCTGGCCTTGGCTTTGA
>DASTAW010000010.1 GCA_035712365.1 Terriglobia bacterium | reverse complement strand
GCCGCACCCGGCCCATGGTCTGTTTTGTCAACGTGGCCAGCGTGGACCGCATCATCTATGCCATCTTTAACGGCTACAACGAAAGGTTGGAGTGGCGAAACCGCACCCTCCGCCTTTTTACACACGCAGCTTGACATCACCCCGCCCCGAATATGCTTGACAAACACTGGCCTAGCATGGTAGTCTTCTTTCAGATGCCTGCAAGCCGCGAGTTTTCCGGGACCAAAAGAGACAAAATGGGACAAAAAAAACACGTTTTTTGAAAAACAAACCGGAGAGGTTGTTGAAAAGAAAGAGAAATGGCCGAAAAACAAACCGGAACGAACCGGAAAACAAAGCGGAGAAGTTATTGAAAACACGTGCCTGTGGAAAAAACGAACCGGAACGAAGCTAAAAACGAACCTGGCCAAGTTGTTGAAAATAAAGAACAGCAAAAAATGCACCGAAGACAATCCTGCCATGTCTGAGGGCCGGCAAGGCGCCGGCTTTGAAAACCTCGCAGACCCAAAAGCCCCGGCGCGGCTGGCTTGCTGCTCCTGATAAAATAATTGCGGAAATCGACTCATCCAGGACGCCTACACGCTCGCGGAGGAACGCCTTTGCATTTCGAGAAGCGCCAGCTCGAGAAGCTCGACCGTTACCGCTGGCTGGTCCCCCGCGGGACCAAATCCGGCATGCTGACCGACGCCCTGATCTACGCCGACGAGCATCTGCTGGAGGGCCTGCTGAAAGACCTCTCGCTTGAGCAGGCGGTGAACGTGGCGATGCTGCCCGGCATTGTGGGCCGCTCGCTTGCCATGCCGGACATCCACCAGGGTTACGGATTTCCCATCGGCGGCGTGGCGGCCACCGATCCCGAAGAAGGCGGCGTGGTGTCGCCGGGCGGTGTGGGATTTGACATCAACTGCGGCGTGCGGCTGCTGGCCAGCACGCTGACGGTGGACGAGGTTCGCCCGAAAATCCGCGAGCTGGTCAACCAGCTTTTCCGCGACATCCCGTCGGGCGCGGGCCGCAAAGGTTCGGTGCAGCTTTCTTACCAGGATTTGGATCGCGTGTTGGTGGAGGGCGCGGGCTGGATGGTCCGGAACGGATACGGCGAGCCGGCCGACCTGGAACACTGTGAAGAGAACGGAGCGATCGACGACGCCGATCCCGCGGCCGTGGGCGACCGGCCCCGGCAGCGCGGCCTCGCGCAGGTGGGCACGCTCGGCTCCGGCAATCACTTCCTGGAAGTGCAGTATGTGGAGCGCGTCTTTGAGCCGGAGATTGCCGAGCGCTTCGGGCTTTATGAGAACGAGATCGTGGTGCTCATCCATTCCGGCTCGCGCGGTTTCGGACACCAGGTCTGCACCGACTATCTGCGCGACATGGACCCGGCCATGCGCCGCTACAAGCTGGAAGTGCCGGACCGCCAGCTTGCCTGCGTGCCCGCGAACTCGCCCGAGGGCCACGCGTATCTTGGGGCGATGCGGGCCTCGGCCAATTTTGCCTGGGCCAACCGCCAGGGCATCACGCATTTCACCCGCGAAGCCTTCAAGCGCATCTTTGGGCAGAAGGAACATCTGCGCGTGGTGTACGACGTCTGCCACAACATCGCCAAGCTGGAACGGCACACTGTGAATGGGCGGGACTGCCGCGTGCTGGTGCATCGCAAGGGAGCGACGCGCGCGTTTCCCACGGGCCGGCCGGAAATTCCCGCGGCCTATAAGGACATCGGGCAGCCGGTGCTGATTCCGGGCTCGATGGGCACGGCGTCTTACGTTCTGGTGGGCGCGAAAGGCTCGCTGGAAGAAACTTTTGGCACCACCTGCCACGGCGCAGGGCGCGTGATGAGCCGCACCGCCGCCAAAAAGTCTTCCTACGCCGCGAATGCTAAACAGCGCCTGGAAGAGCAGGGCGTGATTGTGCGCTCCGAAACGCGCGACGGCATCTCGGAAGAAATCCCCGAGGCCTACAAAGACGTGGATGCCGTCATCAACGTGGTGCACAACGCCGGGCTTTCCCGGCGCGTCGCCCGATTGAAACCGATGGGGGTGATTAAGGGGTGAAAAGTCGGGCAAAGATCAGTTTGCGAGCGGTTTGAAGTCCTCAGTTGTCATTGGCTCATAACCCGGCCAATGGCCTGACAATTCCACCAGCAATCGCTGTTTAGAAGGTGCCGGGAGCGGATTAACTCGAACCACTGTTGCTTTGTATTCCGCAGGCGCCTTGGCAATCGCGCTCACCAAGTCATGCACCAGATACCGTGGAGCCCATCCAATCATGTAGTAATCATCGGCGGTCTGGATTTGGACTGCCAGCTGGGTCACCGGATTGGTCAGTTCGATTGCGACGTATAACTTGTCACCTGGCTTCAGCATCCGCAATCGGCGCTGAGCGTCGTCGCTAACGTGTCGCCATCCGTGAAGAAAGAAGCGACAGCAAAACGCACCGTCCTGCCGACGTTCAATCCTTGGGAAAACCTCGAAGCTGTCGGTTGCACGGTACCCGCCAGCCACGGACAGAATTTCAATCGGGTCGGCCTGCTCGGGCAAGCCAAGCTGGCGAAGGTATTCTCGAAAGTCCTTTCGTCCCGGCGTGAGCACTCGATTCTGGAAGAGCGGGAAAAGGTTGGATGCTTCGTAGGATTTATGGAGATCAGGAAAATCAAACAGTGGTTCGAAGCCTGCCTCCCGACGAGCCCGTTCTGCCCCCCGTAAATAACGGAAGCGATATAGATGACGAGGCTTTTGCACGTCTAGCCGTCCAACTGGAAACCACTCCCTAGTTCGTGCCTTGTCCTGCCAGGCTAGAAACAGTGTTCTGTCGTTCATATTTGAATCTTTTCTAACTCTTTGAAATTGTAACACATTAGTTCCACGGCAAATGACGAGCCAGCGGTGTCATCCAATCGTCGGGGATGCGGTTAATAATGGCCTCGATGCATTGCT